>NZ_JBEWCD010000003.1:717500-904191 GCF_040530035.1 Roseibium sp. HPY-6 | reverse complement strand
AAGCTTGCCACCCACTTGTGCCTTCGCCTCGTAGGTCAGCACAGTTTCAGCACCGTCTTCTTCCAGCTTGACGTCAGCGGACCCCTTGGCGAAGCCGGCCACGCCGCCCTTGCCTTCACCGGTTATGGTGTAGCTTTCCGGAGCTTTGATGTTTTCAAGGGTAACAGCACCTTTGAACTTCGCCTTGACCGGCCCGATCTTCGTGGTGACCTGCGCGTTCATCTCGGTGTCGGAAGTCTTTTCCAGACTTTCACAGCCGGGAATACAGGCCTTCAGAACCTCCGGATCATTCAGTGCGCGCCAAACCGCCTCCCGCTCGGCCGGTATCACCTGGCTGCCCGACATATCCATAGTGTCCTCCCACCGGAATATTTCAAAAGTCGTTGATCTTTAGAAAAGAGCAGAGCAAGGCAGCTGTACACTGTACTTTAGGCCGGGTCGTGGCCCGCTTTACAAGGCTCAGGTTCGAGCGCTACAAATTGGGCTCGGCATCTGACATCCCGGAAAAACGGGAGCCTGGTGCCTGGGAGGAGAGATTGAGCCCAAGGTTAGGGACGCGGCACGAGTGCGGCGTGTTGGTTCTGACGACCAACCAGCCGGAGGACCACTCATTCTGGGTTGATATCGGCACAGCTGCCCGATCCGGGCAGTTTGCCCTTGGCCTTTTGTTTTTTTCCCAAGACTGCTTTCCGCCAGAGCTCATCAGAAACCGGATGTCCGAGCATGCATCCGGTCTTGTTTATGCCGCCTGTTCCACGGCAGGCGAGATCGGCGGTCCGCAAAGCGATACCGGTCAGTGTCTGGCCGTCCTCTTTCCGAAAAACAACTTCTTTGCAACGACAGTGCGGATAGACGGGATCCGTTCGATCGGGTTCGATCGTATCGTCGCCCAGGTGAAGGAAGCCAGGCAGACGTTCGAGCGTGCCAGCAACAATCTTGGCAAGGATGCTGATCAGGGCGAAATTTTCGCAGTCTGCCTCATCGACGGCATGTCCGTTGTCGAAGAAATGGTTACCGCTGCGCTGCACTGGGCGCTGGAAGACATCCCCCTTCTCGGCGGCTCGGCGGGAGACAGCATGCGGTTTACGCAAACGTCGCTTATTCACAATGGGGACATCGGGGACGATTGTGCGCTTGTGCTGTTTTTCAAAAGCGCTGTTCCCTTCAAGATTTTCAAAACCGACAACTTCGTACCGACGGAGCGCAAGCTGGTGGTGACGCGCTCTGACCCGGAGCGCCGCATCATCTATGAATTCAACGCAACCAAGGCGGCGACGGAATATGCCCGGGCTGTCGGCATCGACCCGTCCTCGCTGTCACCCATGAGTTTTGCGTCCCATCCGCTCGTTGTGCGCGTTGGCGGCGAATATTACTGCCGATCTGTTCAGAAGATGAATGCGGATGGATCGCTCTCGTTCTTTTGCGCGATCGACGACGGCATCGTTCTGACGGTCGCGGAACCTACGGGGATGACCCGGTCGACCAACGAAGCTTTCGAGAACGTTGTGCGGGAAATCGGGGATGTCGATTTCGTACTCGGCTTCGATTGTGTTCTTCGCAGGATCGACGCCCAGAACCGGCAGGCGACACAGCGCATTCAGAAGATCTATCAGAAATACAATGTCGTGGGCTTCAACACCTACGGCGAACAATATCTGTCCATGCACCTTAACCAGACTTTCACGGGCATCGCCTTTGCCCGGCCCGCGCAGAACACGGGAGAGCGCACATGAGCCTGTCCGACATCGACGACGTCATACGCCTGCAGAAAATCAACGCTGCGCTTGTGGACCGGGTCGAACAGGCCATGGACCAGCAGCGCAACGCCTTTTCGCTGTTCCAGACGGCAATCTCGCTGGAAGGCCAGGTGCGGCGGCGAACCGACGAACTGACGTCGGCACTTCACCGGCTGGAAGAAACCAATATCGAGCTTGCCCGCCAGAAGGATATTTCCGAGCGCGCCAATCGCTCCAAAACACAATTTCTCGCCGCAGCAAGTCACGATATCCTGCAGCCGCTCAATGCGGCGCAACTGACCATCTCGTCTCTCTACGATCTGCAGGTTTCGGATCAGGCCCGCTCAATGGTCGATCAGGTTGAACGCTCGCTTGACACCATGAACGAGTTGCTCCGCACTTTGCTGGACATTTCCAAGCTGGACGCCGGGGTAACGACGCCGCGGTTTGCCTCCGTGCCGATACCGCCGATCCTGGCGAGCGTACTGTCGGATCTGCGGCCCATTGCACAGAAGAAAGGATTGCGGCTGCGCGTCGCTGTTACCAACGATTGCGTCTACACGGATCGCCTCATGCTCAGACGGGCTCTCCAGAACCTGATCACAAATGCTATCCGGTACACCGACCGCGGCGGCGTCCTGATCGGAACGCGCAGGCAGGGCGACAGCATTTCAATTGAAATCATCGACACAGGCGCGGGCATTCACGAAGACCAGCAGGAAAAGATCTTTGAAGAGTTCCATCGCGGGCCGCTGCCGCAAGGGGACGCGGAACACGGAACCGGTCTGGGCCTTGGGCTTGCCATTGTCCGCAGGCTGATGACAGCGCTGAAACACGAGGTCAGTGTCAGCTCGAAACCCGGCAAGGGAAGCGTCTTCCGCATTCGAGCGAAACGGGCAGATGCGCCGCCATCGATTGCGGCCACTGCGCCTGCTCCCTCGCCTTCAATTCCAGCCAACGCCAATCTCACCGGCAAGAAAATCCTCGTGATCGAAAACGATCCCGCCGTTCTGGAGGCCATGGCCGGTCTGCTGTCCAAATGGGGCTGCTACTACAGAATTGCGCGATCGACACCCCAGGCACTGGAAGCCCTGGACAACAATTCCTGGCTGCCCGACCTGATCATTGCCGACCATCATCTGGATTTCGGGCATCTGGGAACGGACACACTGGAGCGCCTGTTTGCGGTGCTGCCCGCCCGCATCCCGGCGATTCTGGCAACTGCCGATGCGTCCCAGGGCCTTGCGGAACATGCGAAGGCGCTCGGTGTGGAGCATCTGCCCAAACCTGTAAAGCCCGCACAATTGCGGGCTCTGGCAACACATCTCATCAATTCAGGCAAATAAACAGCGCGCCTGGTCAGCCTAACTGTGATGCCGCAGCGGCCTGAAACCAGGATTGGTGTTCGCGGATGCCGCAGTGTCAAAGGGATCCGTCGTCCCCAGCGCTTCGAGTTTCTTGACTTCGATAACGGCCTGCGTGCGACTTGAGACACACAGTTTCCTCAGAATCTCGGAAACATGGGCTTTCACCGTGGTTTCACCAACCTGCAATTCATAGGCAATCTGCTTGTTCAAGAGCCCGCTGCAGATCATCTGCAGAACCCGGATCTGCTGCGGCGTCAAGCTCGACAGCCGTTCGATCATTTTCCGCGTCTGGTCGTCAAGCGGCTCGTCTTCCGCATCGGTGTAGTTCTCGGGCAGGTAAGTCGCGCCGTTCATGACCTGCTGGATCGCCTCTGCCAGCGTGGTCTTTTTCGACGATTTGGGAATGAACCCGGCGGCACCGTAAGCCATCACCTGGGCGATGATGGGCGGGTCTTCGGCGCCGGACACGACCACAACGGGAAGCCTTGGATAATGGGTTCTCAAATGCAGGAGCCCGTCCATGCCTTTCACACCGGGTATGGACAGGTCCAGAAGTGCAAGGTCGAAACCTGCATCGTCATCCAGCAATTCGCATGCATCGTCCAGCGAAGCTGCGTCCTGTGTATCGGAATTCGGATAGGCAAGTTCCACCGCACTGTGAAGTGCTTCCCGAAACAGAGGATGATCGTCGATAATCAAGAATTTGGTGGCGCCGTCAGCCATGATTGACATGATCCCTTGCCTCCCGGTTTCGGACGATGGGTGCCGACAGGTTCTTGCGTGCGATTGTTTCGCATCGAAGACGGGACGCTTCCGGCAGACAGCCGCCGGAAGCGTCGAACCGTTCCGTCTTAATTCGACGATGCCAGCTGCTTGGGCAGCTTGAACACCCAGATTGAACCGCCCTGGTTCAGGTAGTTCACTTTCTTGGCGACCTCACCGCCCCACAGCGGAACCGCACCACCCCAGCCTGAGGCAACAGCGATATACTGCTCGCCGTCCATGTCCCAGGTGATCGGCTGACCAACGATACCGGAGCCGGTCTGGAAGGACCAGAGTTCTTCGCCGGTATCTGCGTCAAAGGCCTTGAACTGTCCTTCGGGCATACCGGTAAAGACGAGGCCACCCGCCGTGGTCATGACACCGCCCCACAAGGGCGCGTTGTTCTTGTGTTCCCACTTGATCTCGCCGGTATTGGGGTCGATCGCTTTCAGCGAACCGATGTAGTCTTCGAAGATGGGCTTGATGGTAAAGCCGGATCCGAGATAGGCAGCGCCTTTCTTGTAGGTGATCGGCTCGTTCCAGATATCCATGCCCCATTCGTTCGACGGAACGTAGAAGAGACCGGTATCCGGGTTGTGCGCCATCGGCATCCAGTTCTTGCCGCCGAGGAACGATGGTACGGAAAAGACAACTTCTCCCTTCTTGCCGTCGGCCGCCTTGCTCGGATCGCCCGGACGGTTGTTTTCGACGAATTTCGGGCGTCCATCCTCGCCGATGCCTTCCGCCCAGGTGATCTGTTTGACGAAAGGCCACGCGTTGACAAAGGCACCGTCTTCACGGTTCAGGATATAGAAGAACCCGTTCCGATCAGCGGTCGCATAACGTTTGTTTCCGCTTGCATCGACGAACGGAATGACTTCGTTGACACCATCAAAGTCCCAGCCTTCGCGGGGCGTGGTCTGGTAGTGCCATTTGATTTCACCGTTTTCCGGATTGATGCCGATGCGCGAGGCCGCGTAAAGGTTGTCGCCTTCGGTTCCGGACGGATTACCGGCGGACCTCAGCCAGCTGTTCCAGGGAGCCGGGTTGCCGGCACCGAACACCAGTGTGTTGGTGTCCTGGTCAAAGGTGCCGCCGAGCCACGTCGCCCCGCCGCCTGTCTTCCACATGTCGCCCGGCCAGGTCGCGTTGAGCGTGCCGGTCATCGTGCTTTCTTCGCCCTTGAAAGTGCCCATGTGGCCTTCGATCACGGGGCGAGTCCAGACCAGTTCGCCTGTTTCCGCATCGCGGGCCTGCACCTCTCCGACTATCCCGAATTCGCCGCCGGAATTGCCGGTCACGATAAGGCCGTTCACGATAACCGGGGCAGCCGTATAGGAATATCCGGCCTTGTAGTCCGCGATTTTCTTGCGCCAGACCACATCACCTGTTTTCAGGTCAAGTGCCACAATCCGCGCATCAAGCGTTCCGAAGTAAATCTTGTCTCCATAGATGGCCGCGCCGCGGTTGACCACGTCGCAGCAAGGCAGAATGCCTTCGGGAAGACGCGCATCATATTGCCAGATTTCCTCGCCGGTCTTCACGTCAATCGCGTAAAGCCGCGAATACGACCCGGTGATATACATAACCCCGTCGTAAATGAGCGGCTGTGTTTCCTGACCGCGTTGCTTTTCACCCCCCAGTGAAAACGCCCAGGCCGGAACCACGTTTTGAACATTGTCCTTGGTGATGATCTTCAGGGGTGAAAACCGTTGCTGATCCCGGCCCATGCCATTGGTCAGAACGCTGTCAGTCGTCGCCTGATCGTTTGCCAGGTCCTCTTCCGTAACATCGGCGTGTGCGCCGGTCATCGCGAGAGCGCTGACCGCTGCCATAGCGAAAAACTTCCTCATCCTGTCTCCTCCCAGATTCAGTTCGGACAGAGCGACGTGTTCTGAAACCGCATGAACACACGAAGCCGCCTCCCTGATTTTCAGTCTAGTGGAAACACCCAATTGCGAGAATTGCACCATAGTGCACCTTTCAATCGGCGGAATTCAGCGAAATCGGCTCTGTGCGTTGCAGCAATTTCACACTTCCGCCGGGAGCCGCCCGGAAGACGGCTCTGGTTCGTCTCAAGGCTTCTGTAACCTGTGCCTGAACGATTTGAAAGCCGGGCAATCTTTCCGACCGAAAGTCCAATTCATTGCGAATTCACGACTGCTAAGCTGGGGTAAAATACATACGGGAGGAAATCATGCATCGGCTCATCAAACTGCTTTTTGCCAGCTTTTCTTGCCTGATGCTCACCGCAGCCGCGCACGCGCAGGACACGCCGGTTCTGAAGGCCGCGGTCCTGAAAGTCGGAACGGTGAACTGGGAACTCGACACCATCAAGCACAACGGCCTGGATGTCGAAAACGGGTTTCAGCTTGAGGTCATGGGTCTCGCGGGCAATCCCGCGACCCGCATCGCATTTCAGGGAGGCGAAGCCGATATCGTTGTTGCAGACTGGCTCTGGGTCGCGCGTCAACGCGCCGACGGGCATGATTATGTCTTCGTGCCCTACTCCAAATCCGTTGGCGGCCTGATGGTTCCCAGCGACAGCAAAGCCCAGAACCTGAAGGATCTGGCTGGTCAGAAGATCGGTATCGCCGGTGGACCGGTCGATAAAAGCTGGCTTATTCTGAGAGCCTATGCAGAACAGGAATACGGGATTGATCTTGCCGCGGAAACGGAACAGGTATTCGGTGCCCCGCCGTTGATTTTCAAAAATGCGCTCTCCGGAGAAACAGACGGCGCTATCAACTTCTGGCATTTCGCAGCCAAGATGAAAGCCAAGGGAATGCGCGAGCTGATTTCAGTTGCAGATGCTGCCAAGGCACTCGGCCTCGACCCGGAAACGCCGCTTCTCGGCTATGTCTTTCACGGTAAAATGCTGAAGGAACAGCCAGATCTCGTGCGCGGTTTCATGGCTGCATCGCGGGGTGCCAAAACCATTCTGGCAGACGACCCCGACGCCTTCGACCGCATCAGGCCTTTGATGCGAGCCAAGAGCGATGCCGATTTCGAAGCCCTGAAAGCAGGCTTTATTGCCGGCATCCCGGCACCCGGACCGGTCGATGAACAACAGGCCGAACTGATGCTTGAGGTCATGGCCCGGCTTGGCGGTGAAAAACTCGTCGGGTCGGCGACAAAGTTGCCGGAGGGTGTGTTTGTCGTCCCGGAAGGCTGATCCGAAATTTGCAGCTTCCGTCAGGACCCGGTTGATATCGCTGGGTCTGCTCATTCTGGGCTGGTCGGCCTTCGCCGCCGCCCTGGCAGATCCTCAGATCCTTCCATCGCCGATCGAAATCGGCCGGCTGACGTTCAACGAGCTGACCGGCGGACCGCTGCTGTTTCACTTGAGTGTCACCCTTGGCCGTGTTCTCGCCGCCTTCATTCTCGCCATGGCCATCGGAACGGCATTCGGTCTGCTGATGGGCCGAAAGAAACCCTTCGACACATGGCTCGATCCCTGGCTGCTGTTTTTTCTGAACCTGCCTGCTCTTGTCACCATCGTGCTTTGTTACCTCTGGATCGGTCTGACGGAAGTTGCGGCGATCACAGCTGTTGCGATCAACAAGATCCCCATGGTGACGGTGCTTATCCGTGAAGGAGCCCGAACGTTCGATCCGTCCCTCGACGACATGTCCAGGATCTTTCGCGTAACCCGTCTGACGCGCTTCCGGCACATCGTTGTTCCGCAGCTTGCACCTTTCTTCGCGGCGAGCGCGCGAACAGGCACGGCCCTGATCTGGAAGATCGTTCTGGTGGTGGAATTCCTGGGCCGTTCAAACGGTGTCGGCTTCCAGATCCACCTATATTTCCAGCTCTTCGATGTCGCGATGGTGCTGACCTACGCCCTCTCGTTCATCGCCGTGATGCTGACGATCGAGTTTGCCATTCTTCAACCCTGGGAGCGCCGCGCAAGCCGGTGGCGCCGGGCATGATAGAGATCGATATCCGCAACAAGTCCTTTGATGACCAGCAGGTGCTCGGGAATGCCGCACTGACGATCCCCGCCGGGGAATGCGTTGCCGTTCTTGGTCCCTCCGGCATCGGCAAGACGACCCTCCTGCGCATTGCAGCAGGCCTCGACACGGAGTTCGAGGGACAGGTTACGCGGCCGGAGCGCCTGGCAATGGTGTTTCAGGAACCAACGCTTCTGCCCTGGCGCACTGCCGCGGACAACCTCAAGCTCATCGTCGGTCTGACTGACGAAGCCGCAGAGGCCGCACTGCAACGGGTCGGGCTCGACGGCAAGGGCGGACATCTGCCGGATCAGCTGTCACTCGGCCAAAGACGCCGCCTTGCGCTTGCGCGCGCCTTCGCCGCCCGGCCAGATTTTCTGGTTATGGACGAACCCTTTGCATCACTCGACAAGGCGCTTGCTACCGAAATGATCGCACTGACCCGCAATCTTCTGGACGGGGCGCCCATAGCGACCCTTCTGGTCACCCATTCGGAGAGCGAAGCCTCGGCCCTTTCCGACCGGATTACCTATCTCCAGGGCCGACCAGCCGTCCTGACGAACGCACAGGCAGCGGATTGAAGGCTTCTCACAGGTTTCCCTAACAGCGTTTTGAATTGGTCCCAATGCGCAACCGCAATAGTGTTTTGCGTGAACAACCTTCGCGGCGGTCTGTGCTTATGAAATTTTCTACGGTTTTGGGTGCTTTTTTTCTGTTCACAGGCGTTGGCTCTGCCGGTGCAGACAGCACCACCGCCGATTACCCCTGCGGGCTGGAAGCCGCCTGCAGCGTGGATGCAAGGCCCTATCGCGCCAAACCACCAGAGGGGTGGGACGGTGTGGAAGCGCTGCCGGTGCTCATTCATTTCCATGGATGGAAACGCGATTCCAAGCATCCCCTCAAGAACCCGAAAGTTCTGAGCGCCATTAACGAGAACAAGGTCCTGCTGGTCGCACCCGAAGGCCTTCACAGAACGTGGGACTTCTGGGAACGCGACAATCGCGATGTCCCATTTGTCCGTGCCGTTCTTGCGGATGTGGCAAAGCGCTATCCCATCGACAAGACACGCATTTACGCAACAGGTTTTTCCTACGGCTCCGCCATGGCATGGCGTGTCGCCTGTGACGCCGGAGACCTGATCGCCGGGATCCTGCCTGCTGCAGGCACGCTCTACAATCAGGAGAGGGTTACCTGCCCGACCGGTCCGGTGAACGTCATGCATGTTCACGGCTTTAAGGACAACGTCATGGAGCTTCCGCGTAAAGCGGACGGCGATCCGACGATTGCCGTTGATCTCTGGCACCGCACCAATTCCTGCACCGTGGAACCGGACCGCGAAGTCACGCTGAACGGCCACGACTGTCTGGTCTGGTCAGGCTGCCGGAGCGGCAAGGAGGTGATGCTGTGCCTGCATGAACGCGGTCATATTGTTCCCAAGGGCTGGATCAAAAATGCGCTGCAACGCGCGTTGCAAAAATACCAGCTCGGAGAAAAAGCATATGGTCAGCTCAATCCAGCGGTCGAGGGCTCCGGATCGACCTCGCTTGCAAACTGACGCTGAGCTCCTGAACGCTCAGTATATACGCTGGAATTTCCATTCGTCGGCATCAGGTGTCACGGATTTCCAGTCGTAATCGAGCTGCTTGAGTTCTTCAGCGGTTTCAAACCCCTGCTGCGCAGACCGGTCTATGAACTCCCGCCCCAGATCAATATCCTGTTCGACGCCATAGCCGCGCAGGAGATCAAGCCCGTAGTTGAATTCTCCGATCGGGTCACCCGCTTCAGCGGCCTTCCGGTCCCAACGGGCGGCGGCTTCTGGATCCTCGTTCGCACCAAGGCCGTTCTGGTCCATGTAGGCCATCCACGTCATCGTGCCCGTCCAGCCCTTGTCAGCACAGGTCTGGAAGATCTTGCGGGCCGCGTCATGATCACCCTTTTTGGTCAGCATGTAGCCTTGGGCGCAAATGACCATGTCAACATCACCCTCCAGGGCGCGGGTCAGCGACTTGCTCAGGCTCATTTCGTCCGGGTTGAGCGTGCCGCCGCTGTCGGCCTCTTCAGCGAGCGCGGCCTGTCCCCAGATACCGGCGACGAGAAAGAGCGAAACACAACGAAACTTCATGCCATGGCCTCCTGTTTCCAAAACCGGCCGACGCGTTCAGGTTTTTCTTCGAACCATGCCGCGTGCCGGATCATACCCCCAAAGACTGCCCAGGGAAAAGACGGCGAATGCCAGCAGCACCCAAACAAGGGCAAACCAGTCGACCTGGCCATACAATGCAAACCGGATGAGCTCGACGCCGTGGGAAAACGGATTGTAGGCGCAGATATCGCGCAGGATGGTCGAGGCTTCCGCCATTTTCCAAAGGGGGTAAAGTGCTGTCGACAGGAAGAACATCGGGAAGATGACGAAGTTCATCACGCCGGCAAAATTTTCAAGCTGGTTGATCGTGCTGGAAAGCAGCAGCCCAAGCGCCCCCAGCATCAGACCGTTGAGGATCAGCGCGGGCAGGAGTGCGAGGTAACCTGCGGGTGAAAAACTGATGCCCGTGAGCGCTGCAATCGCCAAAAACGTATAGACCTGAAAGATCGAAATCGTGGTGCTTGCGAAGAGCTTGGAGAACAGAAGCCACCAGCGCGGCATGGGGCTGGTCAGCAGCAGACGCATCGATCCCATTTCACGGTCGTAGACAAGGCTCAGAGACGACTGCATGCCCGAAAAGAGCTGGATCATGCCGCACAGACCCGGCACGATATAGATCTCGTAGGTGATGTAGGTCTGATAGGGCGGCTGGATGGATAGGCCAAGCGCTGCGCGGAAGCCTGCTGCAAACACGATCAGCCAGACCAGAGGACGCACGATAGCGGCCAGGAAACGTCCGCGCTGAGACACAAAGCGGAGCGCTTCCCGGTGGACAATCGCAAGCAGACAGATCAGAGCAGTTTTCATTCACCGGCTCCCGTCAATTCCAGAAACCGGGACTGCAGGGACAAAGTGCCTGCGACCTCACCCGCACGGCCACTCGCGCAGACCTTGCCCTGATGCAGCACGATGAGGTGATCGCTGTCGTCAACCTCGTCTACCAGATGGGTCGCCCAGAGCACTGTCAGATCCTGCTCCCTTGCCATATGGTGAACATGGCGCGTGATTGATTGTCTCGTGGCTGCATCCAGCCCAACTGTCGGCTCATCCAGCAGCAGCACATCAGGGTCGTGGATCAGCGCCCGGGCAATTTCCATGCGGCGCCGGTGCCCCCCGTTGAGCGCCCGGACTTTTTCGCTTACGCGCTCGGCCATGTCGAGCCGTTCAAGAGCAGATGTGATCCGCCGGTCGGCATCCTTTCTCGAGAGACCATGTAGCGCAGCGAAGTATTTCAGGTTGCGCCAGACTGTGAGATCGAGATCCAGCGTTGGCTGCTGGAAAACGACACCGATCCTTGCCAGAGCCTGGCGCGGTTCTTTCGCAAGCGAGTATCCGTCGACCGCAATGTCGCCGGCGTCCGGTACGAACAATCTTGTCAGTATCGAAAAAAGCGTGCTCTTCCCGGCACCGTTCGGACCGAGAAGCGCGCAGAACATTCCCTTTTCGAGCGAAAAGCTGATGTCGTTCAGGGCAGTCTTCTTGCCATAAGAATGGGTGACACCCTGAACGCCAAGGCGGGCGGTCACTTAATGGTAATCTCCAGGTTTTGAAGCTCGCTACCCGGCACACCGAAATCGTATGTCCCGGGCTTGATTGCCAGGAAACTTATCTCCGCGGTTCCGGCTTCATCGAATTCGAGACTGTCGACACCGAGCGGCCGGATCTCGATCCCCTCAATCACGATCTCGTCGATCCAGATGGCTCTGAAAAATCCTGCTCCAGCGAGCGCCAATTCCTGGCTGCCGTCGGCTTCGATTTCGATCTCGTAATAGGTGCCCGACTTCAGCTCCAGCGTTCCGCTTTCGTTGAGCGGAACACCAGCGGATAGTGTCAGGGGCGGGAGGTCTTCCCGGTTGTCGCGCGACAGGATTCCGGCGGTTCCGAAGGTCGGCGCATCGTCGTCATCATCGTCTCCGTCAGCCATGACAGGCGCTGTGAGGAGTGCGAATGTGGTCACGCACGCGAGTAAAAGCTTCATCTGTTCCTCCCGGATTAATCGTCAGTTCGTTGGCCGGTATGCCGCCCCCCAGGGGAAGCGTCCGACCTTGATCGTTTTTATTGGGGCCAACTCGGCAACGTCGATCACGGTCACGTCCCCGGAAACGCCGTTCGTGGTGAAAAGCAGGCTCTCGTCGCCGTTGAACGCCATATGCCAGACGCGGCGGCCGACCAGAAGATAATCCGTGACCTCATAGGTTTTCGGATCCACGACAGCGACGTGGTTCGACGGTCCGAGCGCGACAAAAACGTGTTTGCCGTCCTTGGTCATTTCAAAGCCAACCGGCTGGACGCGGTCCGGATGGATGCCCTGGATCTCGAAGTTGATCTTGGCCTTCTCGGTCTGGCTTTCGCGGTCGAAGACGGTGATCGTGCCACCGATTTCGGAACTGACCCAGAGCTCGGATCCATCGTGGGTGAATTCCGCATGGCGCGGACGCTGATCGACGATTGTGTTGGCGAAGAGCTCCTGCGTTTTGGTGTCGATCCAGTGGGCCATGTTTGTGGTTTCCGACGTGGTGATCGCGATATCGCCATCGGGCGACACCGCCATCCCCTCCGGCTCGATGCCGACATCTATCTGCGCGATTACCTTCCGGGTTTCCGTGTCGACGACGGTGGTGATCGCATCATCTTCGTTGGCTATGTACAGATGCCGGTTGTCCGGATGCAGCACGAACTGCTCCGGATCCTCGCCGGAGGGCAACTCGTGCAGGATCTTGCCGGTTTCCGGGTCAATCACCTGGACAGTGTCGCTGTCGGACGCACACAGATAGAGAACTGAATGATCGATCGCGAAGGTTATGCCACGCGGCCTTTCGCCCACATCGATCGTGCGGACCACTTCAAGCGTATCAATGTCGATCACGCTGATCGTGTCATCTTTCTCGTTCGACACCCAGATTTCGTCAGCCGTCGCGGTAGACAGGCCAAGACCAAGCGCCAACGACACGGCCGGCAACAAGATGCGCATGTTTCACTCCCTGAAGGCTGTACAGGCGGTTTCCGCCTCGTCTATTCCGAGCGTGTCGAGCTCGGTTCTTTGGTGCAGGAACCCTTCGAAAGGGGCCTGGGCCACGACGGCCCGCCCGTGCGTCACCGGAATCGGCTGGCGCATTTGCCCATTCCAGGTTCGGAAGGTCTGCGGCCTGCCCTTGAAACCGGCGAGTTCAAAATCGTCCGACAATATGTAAGCGCGGATAGCGGATGGTTCCGCCTGATTGGTGCGCGTCACCGCCTCCCCGATCACCCTGACGGCTGCCCACGCCGCATAATCGACCGGACGCATCGGTCTTTCGGCGCCCTTTTCGAACCTCTTCTGAAGCTGGGCAGCGCCCCATTGCTCGACGGTTCGATCCCAGGCTGCAGGAACCAAACCCTCGGTACCGGCAACGGGGCGGGGTTCCCAGGAATTGAAAGGCACATAGCGGCCAAAATCGTCGGTTTCGTCGGCAACAATTAGAAGATCGTGTTCCGGGAAATCCTGCGTAAACAGTGGCAATTCCTGAAAAGCGTTGCGCCGCATGTCGGCATCCACGTCCCAGACCTTGCTTTCCCTCATGGTAATTCCGAACTTGCGCGCCGAACCTGCTATTGAGTCCGCAAAGGCCTCATCCTTGGGATTTGGTCCGGACAGCATGACCCAGTCCGTCCACTTCCTGCGGACCGCAAACTGCGCAAGCGCATCCGTCAGCATCGCGCGCGAAGGCAGAGTATGCAGAACGTTCACGCGGCAGGCTTCATTCCTGAGATCCGTATCAGGAGAACCTGCATTGAACAAAATGGCACTGCCGGCCTCAGGCAGGTCAGCCAGCATCAGCAGATTCTTCCTGGGCGCCTTGACGACAACAAAGGGCGTCAACGCAAGCAACTCCCGCGCAGCTGCCTCAAAGTCACCGCCGACATCCACGATTCTCGTTTCCAGCGAGTAGGACTGTTTCAGAAAACGACCGGTCGTCGCATTGTCCTTTAGGCCAAGTTCGGCGCCTGACAGACCCTCGTTTTCGGGAACCGGGTCGAGATTTGAGAGCACCGGGGGTTGTACTTCAACCTGTTCCAAGTAGCCGATCGTCACCGACACTTCCGCATGCGCAGCACTGCAGCAAAACCATAATATCACTAAGTATTTCGTGATCGGCCTGACAATCATAAAGTCATTCTCCGTGATCCGAATACCGCTGAGCACCCGATGCCTCGTAGGTTAATCTGACAATCACATCCTGGGCAAGAAAACGAGACTTGTCCCTTGGTACAATAGCGTCGCTGCGCCAGCTGTGCGTATCTAATCCCGGCGATCTCGGGAGGAGAGAACTCATGAATTTTCGCAAATGCATGCTGGGCATCTTTGCGGCTGGAACCGCCCTTTCCCTCACATCATTAGACCCCATGGGACGGGTGGAAGCACATGGCGACGTGGCCCCTCAGGCGGTCGACACCGCGGGACTTCCCGATCTGGGCGAGGAGTGGCTTGAGGAAAATCCCTGGAGAGATCCGGAGAGTGAATTCTGGGCGCTCGCGATCGAGATCGGTGCTTCGGGCTACAACCAGAACTGCGCGCGGTGCCATGGGCTGGAAGTTATTTCCGGCGGTCTGGCACCCGATCTCAGATATCTTGAAGCCGACGACTTCGGAGACGAATGGTATCTGGAGCGCTACCAGAACGGCTACACGCAAAATGGCGTGACCAAGATGCCGGCTTTCGGCGACTTGCTGGGCCAGGAAGCCGCCTGGGCGATCCGGACCTATGTGGAAACGAGGCCAGATGAAGGTGCGCTTGATCCGCATTCAGATCGGCTGAAGGCCATACGTGACGTGATCAAGGAACTTGCGGACAAGACAATACCTGCAGCCGAAGCTGAGGCCACCATCGCGCCGCTTCGCACTGAAATGGACGAAATTGCGAATTCCCTGGAAACGGGTTCCGGTGCCCCGAAAGCAGAATCGGTTGCCTCGCGCGCCGTGCTGCAGTTGGATGGGTCTGACGACAGTCTCAAGAAAACCGTAGAGATCCTGACGATCGGATTATCGGCCGCCGAATAATGAAAACAACTGCGAAACGAGCAGCAATCGCGTTCCTGGCCATTTGCAGCGTGGCCGGGACGCCTGCCCTTGCGCAGAACTGCGAAAACGTCCGGTTCGGCGACGAAGCCGAGCGCAAACCGCAAAATGTCGGCCGGGACATTGTCGGCCAGAGCCTGGATGACATTCAGGAACGCGGGACCATCAAGATCGCCGTTTACGAGGACTTTGCGCCCTTTTCCTATGAAGAAAAAGGTGTCCTGAAGGGTGTCGATATCGAGATCGGAAAACTGATTGCCGCAGATCTTGGGGTCGATGCGCAGTTTATCGTGACTGCGGCAGATGAGAATGTCGACGGCGACCTGCGCAACAACGTCTGGCGTGGCAAGCTCATCGGCGGGCAGATTTCCAACGTAATGCTGCATGTTCCCTACGACCGGGAACTCGGCTGCCGGAACGAGATGGTCGTGCTCAACGGGCAGTATTACAACGAGCAGCTTGCCATCGCCTATCGCAAGGACGCCTATCCCGAGGATCCGCCGGTTCCGGCCTATTTCCGTTTCGACACGGTGGGTGTTGAAAACGATACGATTTCCGATTTCTACCTTTCAGGCTTTGCCCGCGGCCAGCTGGTCGGAAACATGCGCCGCTACCCGACGGCAAGTGATGCCATGTCGGCTTTGGCGGGCGGCGAGGTCATGGCCGTCATGGCGCCCCTGTCGCAGCTCGAACACGATCTTACCGACGAGATCGGGGTGCATACACCACCCTTTCCCGGATTGGCCAAATCGTCTTGGACCCTGGGAGTGGCGGTTCGGCACAACTGGCGCCCCCTTTCCTATGCCGTGGACGACGCCATCCGATATGCGATCGAAGACGGGCGCATGGCCAAGATCTTTGAAGACCACGGCCTGACCTACACAAAGCCGGAGTGGTGACGCCTGAAACCAGGCGGGCCTCACTCAAATCCGGAGAAGTTTACCATCTGCGTCTTCAAGCCAGACGGCTTCGGCAAAGCCGTCTGATACCGCTTTCTCCGCAAGATCGGTCGAGGTGGTCAATGCGAGCGCCGTAGACAGCCCGTCTGCTTCGGCCGCCGTTCGGCCCAACACAGTCACGGACTGCCAGTGCGGCTCAACCCGGCTGAGATCAGGGCGCAGGATATGGCCGCTGCCGTTTTCAAAACGGGTTCCGAAAGGCGCCGATGTTGCCAGTGCCGCATCCTCAAGTTCGATTTCTTGAAGGAGACCGCCCCCGGTGCCGGCAATTCCAATGCGTGCCGGTCTTCTGCCTGCGCGGAATTCGCCGACATGCACCAGATAGGGATTAAGTCCATGCGCAGTCAGAACCTCGCTGACGCGGTCGGTTGCAAACCCTTGCGCAATGCCGTTCAGCGTCATCGCCATGCCGGGAACCGAAAAACTCAGGTGCGATGGCTGCAGGTCGACCTTCGACCAGCCAATCCGGTCCGCGAGCAAGTTCAAGTCCGTCTCAGACAATCCGTGCCGGGCCCGGGCCTGTGCCACCATGAGCGGCTGAACCGTCGGGTCGAACAAGCCGCCGGTCTGACGGTGCACCCTGTCGGTAACTCCGATCAACCTTGCAAATTCGGGCGGCATGACGAGGCTTCCGCCCTCGTTCAGGCGGTTCAGCGCGGACGTTGGCTGATAGAGCGAAAACAGTCGCTCCACTCTGGCGAGCGTGTCCTGCGCAGCGCGGAGCGCATGTTGCGCCTGCCCCTCGTCCGTACCGAACAAGCGGATCTCAGCTTCGGCTCCAAGGGCGCGTCCACGCCACGAAGCCTGGTTTGCCGACACCGGTCGGACGCTTGAGGCCGACAGGGCGCATCCGGCCATGACGGTCAGGAAACGGCGACGGCTTATGGTCAAAGCTGCCTCCCTCTTTTCGCCAGAACGAGAGGCACGCATTGTGTGTCGTCGTCATGGATGGTGACACAGTCGAGGCACTGAAAGCACTCGTCATAGCGGATCCCGCCGGCGGGCTTGATCGCATTGTAGTTGCACTTCACCCGGCAAAGCTGGCATGGACTGCCGCAGACGTCTCGTCTCGGGATCCAGTTGCGCAGCCTCAGGAAACCGCCGATCGCCATCACCGCGCCGAGCGGGCAGACATAGCGGCAGAACCCCTTGAATACCACCATGCTGAGAAGAAGCAGACCGACGCAATAGGCAACGAAATACCATTCGCGCACGAAAAACGTGGTCACGGCCGTCTTGAACGGCTCAACCTCGATGGCAGCGTCCAGATAGGCTGGCGCCACAAAGATGAGCGCTATCAGGCTTGCCAGGACCACGTATTTCAGTTTCACCAGCCACCGGTCGATGCGATCGGGAATACGGATCTGCGGCAGACGCAGGAGCCGTCCGGCGTGGTGCATGAATTCTTGCATCGCACCGAAAGGACACATCCAGCCGCAGAAAAAGCCACGTCCCCAGAGGATGAATGTCAGGACAACAACGCCCCAGATCAGAAGCGAAAACGGGTCATATAAAAGGAATGCAAGGCTTTGGCCTTCAAACAGACCCCGGACAACACCGAGTACCGTTGCGATCGAAAGCTGGCCCTGCCCCCACCAGCCGACAAAACCGATCACGCCGGCCAGCACCGCAAGCCTGAAACCCGTGTAGTAGCGGAAACCGGCAAGCCGTGACTGGCCCAGCAGCAACAGCGGCACCAGCATGGCAAGCCCTCCCGCCAGAACAACCAGATCCCCCGACCTTGCATCCATGGCCTGCCGCCAGACCGGAACCGGCTTCGGCGGCTCATCCCTTATGAAAAAGCGTTCATCCGTCTTGTGCGCCAACGCGAAGTCAACCGTGCCGATCTCCGGCCTGAAAGACCCGTGCTCGCGGACGGCGCGCACAGACAGGGACCATTCGCTGGTCGGGTCGAAGCCGAGCCTGCGATCGGTGCGCAGGATCATGGCATATTCGCCGGGTATGCCCTCGCGAAGTTCGATATCAAGATCGGCATCGCGCAGCGATATCGGCAAACCGTCCTGGCTCGCCGTGATCAGATCGGGGCTGGTGTTACGCACGAAATCTTCCGTCACCAGTCCGTGGCGCCCGGCGTCGATCACTAGGATCGGCTCATCTTCGGGGGAGAGTTCGCGGAAATTGCGCAGCTGGCGCAAGCTGTCCGGTTCGAGGATGGCTTCAGCGACCGACGGTGGGCCCAGATCGACGACCCAAAGGTCCAGATAAACCGCATCCGGCTCGTCTTTGGCGATCGGATCGTCGTCCGCCCAGATCGTTTCCGCAAAGGCGTCATCGACTTCACGGTTGGTGACAACGCGCCGGCCCGCGATTCCCTCCTCGACAAGCTGTTCCCAGGTCAATGCCTCGGCGTATTCGAGATTGGGCTCCGCTGCCGCACGGCCGCCAATGCCCTCGATCTTTTCGCGCGCGACCTTGAGCGCAGCGGCAAGCAGCGTTTCGTGAGCAATGCGGACACTTGCCGTCGCCTTGGTAACGCCGTCGAGATAAACGAGCGATGACCCGCTTCCCTGGTCTCCATAAGGCACACCGATCACCAATGAGTCGGTTATGGAGTAGCCCTTGTATTGGGCAATGAAGTCCTGAAACGGAGCCTCGCCGAGCCCCGAAACGAAAATCGGCTCATTGTGCGATACGATATCGACATCGATCAGCCGGCCCTCAAGCGTCAGAATGACAAACAGATTGATCGGCGCACCCGAAAATCCGGGGAGTGGTGCCAGAGGCTGGGTTTCAAAGGCATAGCCCGCAACACGGCCATCTAGATTGATCAGTTCATAGATGCCGCCGTCGAGCAGTTCGCCCAATTGGTAGGGAGGCTGGATGTATTGCGAAGCGCCTTCGCGATCCAGTTCCAGTGCACTTCCGGAAGACACGGCAAACGCAACCGCGACGACTGCACAGACAACAAGCCTGGCAAGCGCGCGAACAAAGTTCCCCGTCCCTTGCTTTATCTCCTCCATGAGTGCAGTTTTTCCGCAGCGGAAATCGGACGCAACTGTCCTTTAGATCAAGACGCTCTCCAATCCGGCACACATGCCCTGTACCAAAGGCCTAGATTTCCGTTGACCCAGGTCAACGTTGTCCACGTGCCGATGGCGTTGACTCCGCTTCGTTCAGGAGAGGAGAGAGCCCATGACGTTCCGAAAAATCGCTTTGGCAACAGCAGCGCTTGCCCTGATGCCATCCGTTCAAGCATCCGAGGTTTTCGAGCAGGCCAAGATTACCGCCGGCGAGATGCTGTACAAGGTGGAATGCCGCCGCTGTCATGCAGCTGATTCCAGCGATCCCAGTTACGGTCCACCTCTTGAAAACGTGATCGGCCGCGGCGCCGGAGCCTTTCCGGATTACGACTATTCAGAAGCGCTGGCCACCTCCGGAATTGTCTGGACACCGGCGGCATTGCGCGCCTGGATGGAGGACAACACCGGCTTTCTGCCCGGCACGAAGATGCGCCACGTCGGGATCGAGGACAGGACCGTGCAGGATTTTATCCTGACCTACCTGGCAAGTCTTTCTGCAGCCGAAAAGCAGTAGGGCATCAAACGGTTCTTGGGTGTCTGGTCGCGGCCGTGACTACACGACGACAGCCACCACCGCGAGGCAATCTCCCGACTTGATGAGACCGGGAAAATGGCGCGCCATCAGAAGTCCTGCACGTTTCGTCCGGTATTCTTCAGGTGCCAGCCCGGTTCTTTCCGTCGACCAGATCCTGGCGACAAGATCGCCAGCTGCCACTTCGTCACCGAGATCCACGACCGGTTCGACCATGCCTTGGCTTTCACAGAACACGAAACAATCGCCGTCCGGCATGTCAAGCGAGATCGACGGTCCTAGTTCGATCGTGCCTGACAGAATGCCTGCATGGCGGAGAACATTGCGAACACCTTTCTTGGCAATCGCGATTGACTGCGCGGTCGCCGTGCCACCGCCACCGAGTTCTGTGGTGACGAAAACCTTGCCCTTTTCCTCGACCGCAGTGTCATACATGCCAACATTGTCGATTTCGAGCATAATCGCGGTGTAAGGCGCGTTGAACGCCCGTGCCGCAGCAATGCAGGCCTCCTGCTGAGCTTTGTCGTCAAGGACATGTGCAGAAGCGAAGGGGACGAAATCCAGCGTTTTTCCGCCGGAATGAAAGTCAAGAACGATATCTGCCTGCGGGATCAGGACACTGTCAAAATAGTGCGCGATCTTCTGCGTGACGCTCCCGTCCGGCCGACCGGGAAACGAACGGTTCATGTTTCCCTTGTCGATTGGCGACGTTCGCGTCCCGGCACGAAAGGCAGGGTAATTCAGCGCCGGCACGATGATGACCCGCCCAGTGACATCATCTGGAGAGAGGTTCAGCGCGAGATCCTGGAGGACGACGGGACCTTCGTATTCGTCGCCGTGATTACCTCCGGTCAAAAGGGCCGTGGGCCCTTCGCCGTTCCGGATCACCGTGATCGGGATCATCACCGATCCCCAGGCAGAATCGTCGCGACTGTAAGGCAGGCGCAAAAATCCATGATGGATGCCGTCTTGATCCAGCGGAATGGTCGGAACGATCGGATTGCCGGGCATGGTCATTCCTTCACGAACAGCTTGCGGGGAACGTTGGCCAGGCATTCGGGCGCACCATCCCGAATGACAATGCTTTCGGTGATTTCAAAACCCCAGTCCTCCATCCAGAGACCGGTCATGAAATGAAACGTCATGTTTTCCTGCAGGACGGTTCGGTCACCGCTGCGCAGCGACATCGTGCGTTCGCCCCAATCAGGCGGATAGGAAATGCCGATCGGATAACCGGTCCGGTTGTCCTTGGTGATACCGTATTTCTTCAAGACGGTGAAAAACGCGTGGGCTATGTCCTCGCACAGATTACCTGCGCGGGCCGCTTCAAGCCCTGCCTCCATGCCTTCCAGAACGGCCTTTTCAGCGTCGAGGAAGGTCTGCGTCGGCTTTCCGAGAAAGAGTGTCCTGGAGAGCGGGCAGTGATATCGCCGATAGGCCCCAGCCACTTCGAAAAACGTGCCTTCTCCGGATTTCATCGGCCTACCGTCCCAGGTCAGGTGAGGCGCTGCCGCGTCGCTTCCGGATGGCAGCAGCGGGACAATGGCGGGATAATCCCCGCCTGCCTCCAGGGCGTCGTCATATCTCAATCCGGCGTCGTAGATATCCGCGACGAGGTCACACTTGCGAAGACCGGGCTCCGTCTTTTCCAGAATGCGCGCGTGGATTTTTTCAACCAGCTTTCCGGCTGTGCGCATGTAAGCAAGTTCCTGCCCCGATTTCACAGCCCTCTGCCAGTTCACAAGCGCGGTGATGTCCCGGAATACCGCATTCGGCAGATGCTTTTGCAGTGAGGCAAAACTCTTGGCGGTAAACCAGTAATTGTCCATCTCAACGCCGATCCGCGCAGACGGCAATCCCCAGTCAGCGATCCAGACCGACAGAAAATCCATCGGATGGCACTCCGTCGATTGAACGTAGTTGTCCGGGTAGCCGATGATGTTGTCGGGATGCATGAAACAGGTTCGGAGCGCGCCCTGCGCATCCTGCCCACGTCCGAACCAGATCGGGTCTCCGTCCAGTCCCAACAGGACTGCCTGGTGCACGTAGAACGACCAGCCGTCATACCCGGTCAGCCAGGCCATATTTGAGGGATCTGAAACGATGATCAGGTCCACCCCGGCCTTTTCCATCGCCTTTCGGGTCTTGCCGATCCTTGTCCGGTATTCGTCCCTGGTGAAATGCAACGTCGGTTCGATCATGAATGGATTCCAATAAACGTCAGGACTCAATTTGTGTTCCGGCGCCCGAGGCTTCTGCGCGCTGACGTGCAAAGGTCGCGATGGCCGTATCCTGTATGCCCGTTCCCGTCAGGTCGCAGATCGTGATCTGCTTTGCATCGCCGCGGCCTTTTGCCTTGCCCGCGACGATGTCACCGAGTTCATCAAACCGGCGATTGTTGTCTATGATCCCGGCAGCGATGGCGTGATGCAGTTCTCCGAGAATTGCCGTTTGCGATTGCCGGTCGGGAACATAGAGATCGGCCGCCGCGAGACAGGCAGGCTCCAGTTCCAGCTTGTGCTCCTGATCCGACCCCATCGCCGTAACGTGATGTCCGGGGCGCAGCCAGTCCGCGTTGATCAGCGGCTCCGCACTTGGTGTCGTGGTGACAATGACATCGGCTTCACGGACCGCCTGCTCTAGCTGTGATGCGCTACTCGCCTGAATGCCAAGGACGTCGGCCATCTCATCGGCAGCCGACTGCGCTTTCGAGATGTCCCTTGCCCAGAAGGAGACTTTCTCGATGGACCGCACAAGGCACAGGGCCTGAAGCTGAAGTTTTGCCTGTGCGCCCGCGCCGACAATACAAGCCGTTCTGGCGGTTTCGGGCGCCAGGTGCTTTGCAGCCACCGCGCCGGCAGCCGCGGTTCGGATGTCCGTCAGATAGCCATTGTCCAGGAGCAGCGCTTCAACGAAACCAGTGCGCGCTGAGAACAGGACCATCAGTCCCGATGCGCTCGGAAGACCCTGTTTCGGGTTGTCGAAGAACCCGGACGCCATCTTGATCGCATAGCTGTCAATTCCTGGCACATAGGCGGTCTTGACGTCGACTTCGCCGTGAAACGCAGGGATCAGCATGGAAAGGATCGGCGGCATCTCGACACCTCCAGCTGCCAGAAGCGAGAAAGCGCGCTCGACGCAGTCGACGGCCTCGATATCCAGCTTGACGATTTCTCGCAGGTCGACCTCGGTGAGTATCCTGATCTCGGGCAATCCTTAGCCCTCCCCTTCGTGCATCAGATCCAAAGTTTCCCTGCAGATGATGCGCCTGTGCATGTTCATGTCGATATTGCAGCCGGTCAGCAGAACGACGACAGGGCCCGACAGGATTGCCTTCTTCGACAGAATTGCGGCAACGCCAACCGCGCCAGACCCCTCAACTACCTGCCGTTCCTCCCAGTAGGCATGCCGCATGCCGTCGGCGATTTCCGTTTCGCTCAGAAGTACGGTCTGATCGACGAGGCTTCGTGTGATGCTGAACGTGAATTTATTATCGAGACCGATGCCCCCGCCAAGCGAGTCTGCCAGCGTCGGCTGCTCCGGCACCTGAACAGGGTGCCCTGCGTCCAGTGAGGCGGCCATCGCCGCACCGCACTCCATGGAGACACCGATGATCCTCGCGTCCGGTTTGGCAGCCTTTATGCCGGCGGCGACCCCGGATATGAGCCCGCCACCGGAAAGCGGCACAAGTATGGTTCCGACTTCCGGAACATCTTCCAGGATTTCGAGGCCCACAGTTCCCTGTCCGGCAATGATATCCGCATGATCAAACGGGGGGATCAGTGTCATCCCTCCTTCAGCGACCAATCTGTCGACTTCAAGCTGGGCTTCATCCTGAGAGGACCCGACGATCCGCACTTCCGCTCCCTGCGCCCTTATGCCATCGATCTTGTTCTGCGGCACAAGGCAGGACATGCAAATAATGCATTTGATCCCCGCCTCCCGCGCCGCGTAGGCAAGTCCTCGCCCATGGTTGCCGGTCGAGACGCCAACGACCCCATTTGCCCTGGACGTTTCATCAAGAGCCAGAACCGCGTTGGTCGCACCGCGCAGCTTGAAGCTGCCGGTCGTCTGCAGTTGCTCCAGCTTCAAATGGACCGGAACCCCGCTCGCCTCGCTCAAGGCCTGCGACTGTACCAACGGCGTTCTAAGCACCTTGCCTGCAATCCGACGCCGGGCGCGCGCGATGTCATCAGGACTGAAATGGAGGGCATGTTTGTTCATGCCCTCATTCAAGCCTTTTCATCGTAAAGATCAATCAAATAGAAAGCGTGAACCCGGCGGATCGATAGTCGGAACGTCCGCCCGGGAGGCATGCGTTTCAGGCTCTACGCTCTTTCCCGACTACATCTGGTTCGGCAAAAACAGAACCAGCGCAGGCAAGAGCAACAGCATAAGCAGCCTGATGATGTCGACCGCCCAGAACGGCGTGACACCCTTGAAAATGGTGGCTGTCGGCACATCCCCGACGACTGCCCGCAAGACAAAGACATTCAGTCCGACGGGCGGGGTGATCAGGCTGATTTCGGTCACGACAACGACGATGATGCCGAACCAGATCGGATCGTAGCCGAGCCCCGTTACGATCGGGAAGAAGATCGGCACGGTCAGAAGCAACATGGAAAGGCTTTCGAACACGCAGCCGAGCACGATGTAGATCAGCAAAATGATGCACATGACCACCCACGGGGCCAGGTCGTAGGCCGTCACCAGGTCGCTGAGCGCGGCCGGAAGACCGGCGACATTGACAAAGTTCGAAAAGATCCAGGCACCGATCAGAACGGCAAAGAGACCTGCCGACGTCATGGCGGTTTCGCGAAGCGCTTCCAATGTCGCCGACATCGACAGGCGACGGCGCGCGATTGCGATCAGGAATGCCCCCATCGCGCCCATGCCGGCTGCTTCCGTCGGCGAGAAGCTCAGGTTCAGCGGCGGCACGTCAAACAGACCATAGAGCCCACCGATCACGAGGAAGAACAGAAGCAGGACCGCCCAGACGTCCTTTAACGCGGCCAGCTTTTGCGACGTCGTCGCGCGCGGGCCGGCGGGACCTGCGTCCGGATCACGCCAAACCGTGAACTTGACGGCCACGAGATAAAGAAGAATTCCGATGACGCCCGGAATGACGCCGGCCACGAAGAGTTTGCCGATCGATGTTTCAGTCAGCAGGCCGTAAATCACAAGAATGACGGAGGGCGGTATCAGGATGCCGAGTGTTCCGCCAGCAGCAATCGATGCGGTTGACAGCTTGTCGCTGTAATTGAAGCGACGCATCTCCGGCATGGCGACTTTCGACATGGTCGCGGCTGTTGCGAGCGAAGATCCCGAAATCGCTGCAAAGCCTCCGCAGGCAACGATTGTCGCCATGGCCAATCCGCCCCTGAGGTGTCCGAGAAAGGCATTGGACGCGGCATAGAGTTCCCGGCTGATACCCGCCTTGTTGACGAAGAGACCCATCAGGATGAAGAGCGGCACGACCGAAAGGCCGTAATCCTGAGACGTGTCGATGATCAGGCGCGCCGCCATCGAAATCGACGCCCTGTAGCTGGTTTCGAGCATGAAGCCGATCATGCCGACAAAGCCCATCGCAAAGGCGATGGGAATGCGCAGCATGACAAGAACAAGGACCGCTGCGAACCCGAGGAGACCTTCAAGCATCCGGCGCGCTCATCAGTTTCGGAGTGAAGAGATAGCCGAGGCCCCGGACAATCAGAACGACGGACGTGATAGCGGTGACGGCGGCTATGAACCAGCCCACGTAATGCAAGGGCAAACGAAGGTATTCCATCAGATCGCCGTAGGATCTGCTGCGCTCGGCAAGCACAAAGACACGTAAGGCAGGCCAGATCAGGATTATGCCGCAAAAGAGGTTGGTGAAGGCATCGCGCCAGCGCGCCAGGTGGTTTCGCTTGAAGAACCCGTCGAGCAGGTCGACGCTGATATGGCCGCCCTGAGCCGAGACAACGGGCAGAACGGAGAACACCATGATCGCCATCAAAAGCCGTGTCATATCAGCCGCCACTTCGATCGGTGCATTAAACACCGAGCGCAGGATGACGTCGCAGAAAGTCATCACCATGAGTACAAAAAGGGCAAACGAGGCGAGCATTGCCGGCAGGCGCCCCGCCAGCTTCAACAGGTTCGACACGACAGATCCTTTTGAAGTCGGCGGTCCGAAGTCACTCCGGACCGCCGGGTGCCGTCAGTTTCCGGCCATCTCTTTCTTGACCATCTCGTAGGCCGCCTGGGCGTCGAGTCCGGCTTCCTGGAGCTCGCCCAGAACCTTGTCGGTTACGTCCTTCGAGATTTTTTCGAACGCGGCGACGTCATCCTCGCTTGCCGAAATGATCTTCGTTCCTTCGGCACTTTTCGTTGCCTCATAGGCGATCTTGTCGGACTTGTCCCAGGCAGCGCCGGCCATGCGGCTGGCGGGTTCGCCAAAGACATTTTCGTCGAGGGCCTTTTGGACATTTTCCGGAAGACCGTCAAAGGTCTCCTGGCTCATGATGATCGCGAAAGATCCGCGATAGAGGCCGCCCGGCATGTCATAGAGGTTTTTGGCGACTTCATTGAGCTTGAAACCGACGCGCTCGCCGACATTCATGGCGACCGCATCTGCAGCGCCGGAATCGAGCGTTTCGTAAACTTTCGGCGCCGGGACGTTAATTCCGATCAGCCCAAGAGCCGCGCCAACGTCACCGGCGACACCACCGCCGATGCGGGTTTTCAAACCGTTCATGTCGGCCAGAGTTGCCACATCCTTGTTGGAGTGGATCTGCCCCGGACCGTGCGTGTTCAAGGAGATCACCTTGACGCCGCGGTGCTCGTCCAGCTTGTTCAGATGCTCTTCATGGACACGCCAATAAGCAACCGAGGCGGCTTCCGCGCTGCCCTCGTAGCCGGGCAATTCGATCAGTTTCGTGGCGACGAAGCGGCCTGGCTGGTAGCCATGGAAAATGATTGCCATGTCGGCTGCGCCATCAAGCACCAGATCCATCTGAGCCGGTGGCGGCGCCAGACCGAAGACAAGTTCGCCGGTCACTTCGCCGTCCGTCGCCTCTTCCATCATGTCAATGAGGCCGGCGAAAATTTCCGTATTGATACCGTGGGTCGGCGGCAACCAGCTCGATACCTTGAGCACTGTTTCTGCCGAGAGTGCCGAGACACTAAGGCAAAGCGAAACGGCGGTTGCACCTGCTATCCTGAAAAGCGACTTCATGTTCCTCTCCCTTGAACAACGGGTCTTTTGCGCGGGCTCCTCCACTTCGCCCGAGACATCCCTGGAATAGTTTCACCCTGGGTGAAGGTTTGTCAAGAAATATGAAACTGCATATATTTTTTACAATCCGGAAGATAGTTCCGGCCCGCACTTGCAACCTCAAATTTATCTCGCAAAACGCACCCTGAACGCAAGAAACCCAAGGCTTGCCTGCTCATTCATGGGTTTTTCCACGCAAGAACAAGCGCTCCTGGCAAGCTGTTTGAGCCATCTATTCTCTGCGTCGTATTATTGACCGACCGGCCGATAAATGCAAACACAAACTTCACTGAAGCCGAATTCTTGTGCATCCGAAACGGATTTCATTGTATATCTGGGCGACATTCGAGGGAGGATGGAATTGGAAATACCCTTCAGAACCAAACGCATGCTCAACTTTGGCGACTGCGACATCTCCGGGACGGCTTATTTCCCGTCCTATCTGAATATCCTCAACGGTGTGAATGAAGAATTCTGGCTGCACCTGGGATATCCCTGGCACAAGATCATCTGGGAAGAGCGGTGGGGCACACCGACCGTTCACATCTCGAGCGACTTTTCGAGCCCGTCTTTCTTCGGCGAGGAGCTTGAGTTCGAGGTGACGGTCCAGCGGGTCGGGCGGTCTTCCGTAACCATCCACCACGAGATCAGCTGCAAGGGCGAGAAACGCTGGTCCAGCACACAGGTGCTGGCCGCCAGCAATCTGGACGAGCATACGTCGATCCCGTGGCCGGAAGACGTCAAGGCGGCGCTGCTGGCCTGTATTCCGAGTTCGGATGCCGAAGCGTGATCTGTCCGGTTAGATGGTCAGTGTACCGACGCTGGCCCCACCGCAGACATAGAGCGTCTGTCCAGTAACGAAGCTGTTTTCCGGATTGCAGAAAAAGAGGAAGGCGTTGGTCACGTCCTGCACCGTTCCGATCCGCCCGACCGGAATACGCTTGGCAAGCGCCTCCTGTTGCGGGCTGTCTTTCTCGACAATGCCCCAGAAATTGTCGGTCAGGATCGGTCCGGGCGCGACAACATTGACGGTGATCCCGTGCGGCGCAAGCTCAAGCGCCCAGGTGCGTGCCATCCCGATCATTCCGGCCTTGCTTGCGCTGTAAGCCGTGCGCGTCGGAGCGCCAAGCGCTGCACGGGATGCATTGAACATCACGCGGCCGAACCGGCGGTCCTTCATGCCGGGCAAGACAGCCTGCAAGAGCGTCAGGGCCGAGCCGAGATGAAGTTGCGCAAGTCCCGTTATGTCCTCAGGCTTTGCCTCTTCCACAAGGTTCGGCCAGATCAGGCCGGCATTGTGAATGAGGTGAGACACGTCGAATTCAGACTGAATGGCCTTGGCCGCGTCCGAAACGGCTGCCGGATCGAGCAAATCCGCTTCAACCGAGTGCAGATTGGGATGCACCTTGTCGGGAGCCGAGCGCGCCACAGAGACAACCGTATAGCCTTGACCGAGAAGTTTTTCGGCAAGATCCGCGCCGATGCCCTTGTTGCCGCCGGTCACGACTGCCGTGAATTCACTCATTTGCTCACCATCGCCAGAACGCGGAGCGGGCTGCCGGTTCCGTTCTTGATTTTCAGGGGAGCTGCCATCAGGACCGCTCCGGTCGCAGGCAACTGATCCAGGTTGTTGAGACATTGCAGGCCGTATTTGCCGGCCCCGTGCAAGAAGTAGTGGGCCGGGTAAGGCGGCGCGTAATGGGCTCCCTGACCCGCATCAGTGCCAATCGTTTCCGTTCCGAAGCCCCGAATGTCGCGTTCCTCGATCAGGAAGCGGATGCCCTCCGGCGTCGGGCCTGGCGAATGCGGACCGTCATCGCGCATGTTCAGATAATCAGCGCCGCGGCGCTTGGACCAGTCGGTTCTCATGAGCACCCAGCTGTCCGCCGGAATGCGGCCGTGGTCGGCTTCAAAGGCTGCGATCACGTCGGGTGTCAGCTCAAAATCCTCGTTCGCGCGCACCGCATTGGAACAATCGATCACCACTGCCGGGCCAACAAAGGCTTCGGGCGGAATTTCATCAACAGAGCCACGCGCCACATCCTTCCCGGAAATCCAGTGCGAGGGCGCATCGAAATGCGTACCAGTGTGTTCCGACATGGAGATATTGTGCCATTTCCAGGCCGGCCCCCGGTGGTCATAAGCACTGACTTCCTCCATCCGGAAGCGCGCGCACTGGCCGAACTCCGGCGGCAAGACGATGACCGGGAAATCCGGGTCGAGTGTGTGCGTGAGATCGATAATCTCGACCGCGCCGGAAGACAGGCCGGAAACCAGAGCGTCGAGGACGGTCATGCGCCTTCGCCTCCTTGAGTGAGTTCGCGTTCGAGGACCTTCGGATCGCGCCGCCAGCGATCCCGAATTTCCTTGGCGACATCCCCGCACCAGACGTCTTCCAGCCCCTGCTGCAGTCCTGACACCACCGACCGTGCCATTGCGACAGCGGACACTTTGGGCGGTGGCAAAGCCTGGTGCCATTCGTCATCGGTCGGTCCGGTGAAGACGTTCATGACGCGCAGGCCCGATCCTCTGAATTCCCCGCGCAAAGACTGGCTGAGCGAGTAGGCCGCCGCATTGGAAGCGGTAAAGCAGCCAAACTCCGGTGCGTTGGAAAGGGCATGCACGGACAGGATATTGACCCAGGCCACCGCGGAATTGATGCCGTCACCGGTGCGCGCACACATTCCAGGCCCGAAGGCCTGTGCCATGCGCATGAGACCGAGGTAATTGGTCTCCATCTCCTCTCGTGCAAAGGCCGTGTCACCGCGCTCCAGAACACCGCCGGGACGGACAAAGCGCGCTGTGTTGATCAGAATATCCGTCTTTCCGCCGATCTCGCCGGCAAGTTTTTGAACCGATGCCACATCGGTTACATCCAGCGGAAGTATTTCCACATTCTCAAGATCCGCCAGAGCATGCCGATTGTCATGAGGGCGCCAGCTTTCCGATTCTCCGACGAAGACCGTTGCAGCTCCGGCATCAAGAAGGGCGTTGACCAGCGCGGGCGTGTTGGGATTGCGCAAGTCCGTCACAAGGATACGGCGGTGCTTGGGGTCAGCGGACAACGCACGCAGCTGCGGGTCGTCTTCCATGTGATCCGTCCTTTCTTCGGGCATGGCCAGCAGTACACCTTGCCCGGCCGCATCGAGGCGATTGAGAAGGGTGACCTTGCCGCCGCTCTGGCAATCGCCATGCACATGGCAGAGAACGACTGGCCCGGCGTCCAGTTGAACCGAGCCCATGCGCCATGGCGTCCGGTCGCGGAAATAGAGTTTCGTCGACGTTCGAACCGTTGTTTCGGCCAAGAGGGTGCCCGAAGGCGACTGGTCCTGCCACACGAGTTCCGGCGAGAGGCACGCCCGGCAAACATCGCGCGCCGGGTATTGAACAGCGAAACACTCCTGGCACACCTGCAACGCAAAGCGGCCTTCCGCGGCCGCAGCGCTCAGACCCAGTGCTGCGCGCGATCGTGTTTCGGGTGGTCGCGTCGGTGATTGTGACCGTTTCTGAGGGTTCTTTTTGGGTGGAGGCTGGAGCGGCTTTGTCATTATGCGCTTCCGGATTTCAGGATCGCAGCGCTGCTGCAGACGCCGCGGTCATAGTTGATCATGCCGAAGCCGGATACCATCGCAACACGGGCGTTGGTCACCTGTGTGTCTCCTGCTGTCCCGGTCACCTGACGGAGCGCTTCTACGAGCCCCAGAAAGCCACCCGCAGCGCCAGCCTGGCCAGCGGACAATTGGCCACCGGACGTGTTGTGGGGGAAATCCCCATCGACAGTCAGATCCTTCCGCCTGACAAAGTCCGGGCCCTCGCCCTTTTCACAAAAGCCAAGGTCTTCCATCTGCATCATGGAAATCACGGGATAGTCGTCATAGGTCTGCAGCAGATCGATATCTTCCGGCGAGCAGTCCGACATGGCGTAGAGTTCGTCCTTGTCGAGTGTCCATCCGCCACGCAGCTGGATCGGGTCATCCGCATGGGCGTTGTGACGCTCTATCGTGCCGCCGATCGTGGCGAAGGGCAGATCCCGCTTCATCGCTTCCTCGACGGACATGACCAGAAAGGCTTCAGAGCCCGCGCAGGGCATCACACAGTCAAAGAGGGCTATCGGGTCAGCAATCGGCCGCGCCGCCAGATAATCTTCCAGCGTCAGCGGTTTTTTCATCACCGCATGCGGATATTTCAGAGCATTCTTTCTTTGCGCCACGCAGATCCGGCCGAAATCCTCTCGGGTTGCACCGTATTCGCGCATGTAGCGATCCGTGAGCAGCGCGAAATTGGCATTGGGTCCACCATAGCCATAGGGGTAAGAGGCATCCTGGGCGAAACGGGAAAAACTCGACAGCATGTTGCGGAAGCTGTCGATGTGGTTCGTGTCCCCGGCGACACAGGCGACAATGTCGGCATCGCCCGCCTGAACAGCGCGTGCGGCCCGACGCAATGCCACGACACCGCTGGCCCCGCCCATCGGGATATGATCAAGCCATCTGGGGACGAGACCGAGATGCTGGGTCAGACCAACGGCCGTGTCCGGAAACAGGGTGAAACTTGCAACGGAGAAGCCGTCCAGATCAGATGGCTTCAAGCCGGCGGCCTGAAGCGAGCCGCGCAGTGCCTTTGCGATCCACCAGTGAGCGGTTTCGATGGAATAGCGCTGATACGGCGCCGAAAACGGCGCGGTAACCGCAACCCCATCATAACCCGCGCGTCGTCCCATCAACCGGCCTGCCGTTTCTTCAAATGCCCTGTTGCAACAGTATCCGGATCATGCAGAAGCCGCCCAGCCATTTCTTTCAGGGCGGCGCGCTGGATCTTCTGGGTCGCCGTCAGAGGCAGCTTATCGACGAATGCGATAAAGCCCGGCGCCTTGTAATAGGCCATCTGGTCCAGGCACCAACGCGTGATCGCCTCCGCCTTGGCAGGCGTGGCGTCTTTCACGCTCAAGCAGGCAAACACTTCATCGCCGCGAACGGGGTCCGGAACCGGTGCGACCCCAGCCGCCTTGATTTCCGGGTGCCGCATGAGGATGGACTCCACCTCGACCGCTGCGATGTTCTCGCCTGAACGTCTGATGACGTTCTTCTTGCGATCGACAAAGAACATGTTGCCGTCCGGCGTACGCCTGACGATGTCGCCTGTGTGGAACCATCCCCCCTCCCAGGCTTCCGCTGTTGCGGCCGCGTCCTTGTAGTATTCGGAAAAAAAGCCGTAGCGCGGTTCGCTTCCAGCACGGCGCACCAGCAATTCCCCCCGTTCTGATGGTGTCCCTTCGTCGTCGATGATCAGGCATTCGACCTCCGCTTTCGGTTTGCCGATGCTGGCCTGGGCGACGAGGCGATCCTTTGTTGATGCCGCGATCACCGCACCGGCTCCGGTTTCGGTCATGGCCCAGGCTTCGACCAGCGGAAAGCCGAACCTTTCTTCGAACGCGACCTGCAGCTTCGGGTCGACGCCCGCACCAAAACCGAAGCGGACGGAATGTGCGCGGTCGGCAGGAGACGGTTCAAAGCTCATCAGCATGGACGGCATCACGCCGAGATAATGCAGGCATGTCGCCTTGGAGGCTGCGACATCCGACCACCATCCACGCGGGTGAAAGCGGTCCAGAACGGTCAGGCACCCGCCGACGGTGACCATGGCCATGAAGGAATAGGCCATCGCGTTCATGTGGAACACCGGCAGCGGCGTGATCATGCGCTCGCCCGCGTCAGTCAGGTTCGCCAACCCGCCGACATTTGCATACCAATGTCCTGCAAGCAGGAAATAGGTATTCGGCAGAATGCAGCCCTTCGGTTTGCCCGTGGTTCCGGACGTATAAAGAATGGCCGCTTCACGGGCTTCACCCTCCAGGGGCCGCGCGACGACCGCATCCCTGCGTGGTCCCGGCAATCTGTCACCGGGTACGATAACCGGCACATCCATGCCGGCTGATTTGCTTGCCGTTTCAAGCTCCGGATGGCGGCTTGCGATCGCGACGATCAAGGCGGGTTCGGAGTGTCCGATCAGATATTCCAGCTCTGCGGACCGCAGGTCCGGATTGATCGGCACGACGGATCCGCCGATGCTGTTTACAGCGAGCCAGTACAGGAAGAAAGCAGGCCTGTTTTCAAGAAGCAGGGCAACGCGCATGCCCGCAGAATAACCTGCAGCCTTCAACTCCCTTGCGATCAGATCCACCTGTTCCAGCGCATCTGCATAAGTCACCTCGTCCGGCGCGAGATCGTAGATTTCTGCCGTCCCTGGCAACACGTTCAGGACAGGCCGGTCGGGATACTTACGGGCCGTCACGGAGAAGATCTCATAGACCGTTGAAGGCGCAGACGCGTTCATGGCAGCAACTGGATATTGCCGAAAGCGGCATCGCTGTTGAGAATGTCGACGCGTTTGTTGGCGATCCGCAGAGCGCCATCGACAACGGCGAGTTCATGGACCGCGGTCAACGCCAGCAAGAACTGTTCATCAAGCCGGGTTTCCACATAGTGCATGGACGTGTTGGTGACGATCCTGTCTTCGGTCATCTCGTCGACAAAAGGACGCTGAATGACATGATGGCAACGGCTTTTGGGCTTCTGGCTGAAGGTCCTGGCGCCATTCAGGCGCTCGACACGCAGGCGCAGCATGAACATGTCCTCATAAAGCAAGGACGTCACCAGATGCGGGTCCGTCTGCTTGTAATCGAGCGGCATCCAGTAGTGCCCGTCTTCCAGCCAGAGCGACAGCCACTCGTCATAGCGGCCCTCGTCGAGCATGCGCGCCTCGTTGTAGATGAAGTCGATGACCTGGTCTTTCGAAAATGCCATCACGCCCCCTCCATAGAGACAGTCATGAATTTCACCCAGGCGTCGAACTGATTGCGCATCTGACGTTCTGTCGTCCCGTTCTCGACAGTTTCCTGTGAGAAATCCTCCGCTTCGGTCCTGAGGCGCTGGACGTTGACCCATTCCATGCCATTCGACATCAGCCCTTCCTGGGCCCGCTCGTACATTTCAAGGTCGTCATGACCCACGATGGAGGTCGGAGCATTGATCATCCGGTTGTACATGGCCGTGCGTGCGAGAAGCTGGTCCGGCGCGCCGACGAGCCGGTAGATGTAGCTTTCCACCAATGTCTTGTCGGGTCCGAGCGGTATGAAATTGCGCAACTGCTGGATCGGACCCTTAATCATGATGTTCGGGAAATACACCGTGTTGTGCCGGTTCTCGTCAAGGATCGACTTGGCACGCTCTTCGCCATAGGCCTCTGACAAGGCATCGAAATATCCCGGGATGGCGGAATAATCCGAATGGATCGAGTGGTGGACGCCCGTGTGCCCGTGACCGTTCGGCCACGTGCGTATCCCCATCTTCTCGAAAAACTCGTAAGGCGACATGAACGGAGCGATGATCTCCATCGCAGGCGGGCGCGGTTCCGGATTGCCCATCTCCTCCCAGATGTTCACAGCCGTCCCAGCGGAACTTTCATGCGCAACCATCGGGTGACAGGTGTCCGTCTGGTTCTCAACCAGCATTTTCCAGTTGCACTTGTGCATGTAGCGCAGCGGCGGCCCGGCGATTTCGAGCCGCCCTTCCGGCGACCGGTCGACCATGTTGTCGATGGAACTCAGGCTGTCGCCGAAATAATCCTCAAATCCTATTCCCTCTGGCGCGAGGCGGGCAAAGACAAAGCCTCGATAGTTGCGGACAGCACCGACGGGGGTCATGCCCTTGGCGCTCTCGCTTTCCGAAAACCCGGTATCCTCGTAGCCCTTCTTCAAGGGGATCGCGAGCAGGCAGCCATTGGTCTTGAAGGACCAGGCGTGATAGGGGCAACGGAAGAATTTTCCGGTGTTTCCCTCTCTGTCGATCGCTATCTTCGTGCCCTTGTGCGGGCACCGATTGAAGAGGACGTAAATCTCACCGTCGGAGTGACGAACCTGGATGACCGGCTGATCGCCGATCTGGGTCGTGAAATAGTCCCCCTTGTTCGGTGTCTGGCTTTCATGACCAACGAACACCCAAGTGTTCGCAAAGAGATGCTTCATCTCCAACCGGTAGATTTCCGGGCTCGTGTAAACGTCCCGGTGCACCTGCGGTCCGGTGAACATCGCGGTGATTTCGCTGGCTGTCCGCATGCTGGCTCCTCCTCCGGTCTGGGACCCTCAACGTTTGTGGCGATTACAGATCAAGTACCAGACGGGCTGATTTTGCTCGGCTGACACAGATCTGCATGACCTTGCCGGATGCTTTTTCAGCATCGGACAGGACGACATCGCGGTGATCGGGCTCACCACTGACCACATCAGTTTGGCAGATGCCGCAATCGCCGCGCTGGCAATCGTACATGACGTCCAGGCCGGCTGCTTCGAGCGCTTCGATGATCGTCTGGTCCGGTGCCACAGACACAACCTGGCCGGTGCCGTGGACCTCGACTTCAAATGATGACTCTTCGGCCGATTTCTCAGGTGAATTGAAAAGCTCGACATGCACCGCATCATCCGCAATGCCGGCCTGCGAAGCTGCTGCTCGCGCCGCATCGATCATGCCTCTGGGCCCGCACACATAAAGATGCGTGCCCGTTTCCTGCTCGTTCAACAGCTTCGAAAGGTCAAGTGGGGACCGGTCGTCAAAATACAGCGTGACAGCGCTCCCGAACGCAGTCTTCAGGGCTTCCGCGAACCCCATCCGCTCCTCAGTCCGGGCGCAATAATGAAGCTTGAACGACCTGCCGGTGGACTGCAATTGCGTTGCCATAGATATCAGGGGCGTGATGCCAATGCCGCCCGCCAAAAGCAGAGTGTGGGGCGCGTTTTCAACAAGCCGGAAATCATTCTTGGGACCGGACGCAGAAACTTCATCGCCAAGGGAAAGCGCGTGCATCGCCTTTGATCCGCCCGTGCCGTCGTCTTCCCGCTGAACTGCGATCGTGTAAAGTTGCGACGCATCAGGCCAGTCGATCAGAGAATAGCTACGGGTGCCTGGCGCACCGAGATCGAAATCGATATGCGCGCCCGGCTCGTACCCCGGCAGCCTTCCGCCCGCCTGTTCGCGAAACCTGAAAACACGGATCGCTTCCGTTTCCGGTTCGACACTTTCAAGAACAAGTTTCACCGGCGTCCCTCCTCTCCATAAAATATGAAATTTCATATAAATTGAGTCAAGCCTCTTTTTTTCCGAAATATTCCGGGCTAAACGAAAAACGGTTTCGCAGGTATTTCAACGCGTCAGACCAAACCCTCATTCTGAGCCGGACCGGCAAGGCCCGTATCGAAGGTTGGGCCGCAGGTGCTGACTTTTTGACCTATCCTTCGATACGCTGCCAGCGCAGCTCCTCCGGATGAGGGATGTGGTCGATGCCTGATAAGCGAGACCACGATCCGATGAAGCATTTCAGGATTGCGGGTTGGCACAAGAGCCTTGAACATAATCGCTCACGTCGGGGACACTCATTGGCACAGGCACCGGGAAAATTCGTTTCTTCATATTTGCTTTATCTGCTGGCGGCCTCCAGCGAAGCAGCCAGCCACCAGTTTCATGCGCGCGTGCGTGAACTCGGCCTGCGTGTTCCCGAATGGCGCGTGCTTGCCTGTCTGTTCGATCAGGATGGCCTTATGATCACGCAGCTGGCGCGATTTTCCCTTATGGAACAGTCCCGCATGACCCGCATCGTTGATCAGATGGAAAAGCGGGGATTGGTTGCGCGTAGAAGCGATCAGGGGGATGGCAGGCGCGTACGGGTCTATCTGACCAGCGAAGGTCAGGCTCTGAGCGAACGTCTCGTCGAAGAGGCCCAGGACCACGAAGACAAATTGCTTTCCGCCCTCAGCCCCGCCGACGCGGAGAGAATCAAACCTTCATTGGTCCGCTTGCTGGGTGCGCTCGAGTCCACGCTGATTTCGAATGAATGAACCGAAAAGAGATCCGCGACTGCTTGCGCGGATCTCCAGGTGGTGAGATCAGAAGAGATACCGGCTTTCCAGGAGCAGACCGTATCGCTGATAGTTCTGTTCAAAAACGACTTTCTCGCCGGTGAAGACATAGCGGCGGTCGAAGTTCGACTGAAGCCACCAGTACCGTCCACCAACGCCGATCTGCCAGTTGCTCGTCAGATCGAAATTGAGCATCGCATCAGCCTCGACACCATAAGTCCAGTTGCTTTCCCATGTTTCGACACGGTTGTGGCTCCATGGTACGGCCGCTACGTCGAAGGACCAGCTGAAACGATCGCTGACATCGCCTTCGGCTGTGAGGCCGACACGGAGCGCATGCCATTGGCGCCTCTGCTCGATAACGGTATTCCTGTCCACGGCATCGATACTGTCATTCAGATAGTGATACCCGACGAAACCCTTCATCTTGATCTGGCCGTTGGCAAATTCGGCAAAGCGCCAGCCTCCGTCAACGACCACATATCCGAGCGCCGTTTCTTCCAGGTCTCCGCTCGGATTGGTGTAGAAGTCACCCTCTCCGCCCGAGTTTCGGCCCAGACCTGCATAGCCGCGCACGAACACATTCGTTGTCAGGTCTTCCAGCTCGCCAACAATCTCTGCAGTATGTGAGGACACGCCATCAACATTGTTCCAGTTGAAGTCGCCTGTATCCATCTCCGAGTTGTTCTGGCTGTACCAGTACCTTAAGCCGATACTGCCCCGCAGCGTAGATGCCTGATATTGCGATGTTGCGGGCGCGTTGTAGCCCGCCGCTTGCGACGCTCCCGACAATAGACACGCAAATAGAATAAGAGAAACTCTTCCGATCATAGCCCCCTGCACCGGTAAGTGTTCATGCGCGGGATTCGCGCTAAAGATGCAGGCATTTTTTTCAACTTATGGTTAATGGAGTGTGAAAATTCCGGGCGGTGGCGCTGCTTTTTCACGTGCTGTTGCACCACCTGCGGCGCGCATGGCTGCATCGCTGCGCAATGCGTTCGGGACGTCTGTCAAACAAACACGTGGAGCAACATGGGTGTTACTCCAAAGGCGATTACAATGCTGATACCCAACCAGCCCGGCACCACCAGATAAGACTTTTGTGGCTTGTTTTTGTTGTAGAAAACTCTGGCGGTGTTTGGTGTAGGCCTTTCGATGCCTTTGCGCTGGTACTCCAAAAGGAACCTGACATTGTGCGACGCGGTCATGTAAAACGGGCTGACGCGATGGCCTTCATACTGTTTTCCGTCGACCTCATAGGTATAGGTCGCCCTCGAGAAGTATTGCCGGTCACCAGCAATTGCATCCGAATGCCAGGCCGACACTTCATCGCTTTGGAGCTGACCGATGACGCTCGGCCAATTCCGCAATCTGAAGCAGTAGATAAGTGAGTATGTTGCCGCCAGAAGAAAATATAGGGCTACGAGCAGAAACAGGCTTTCCGGATCTCCTGCTGCCAGATCGTCGAAATACTTTTCCAGTGACCCGCTCAAACCAAAACACTCTCTTCTCGAACCGAGCTTAAGCTCAGATACAGAAACGCAATCGGAAGGGATTTTGAATTTCCGCCCGTTCTTCAGGCGATCATTTCCGGCAAGTCCTAAGAAATCCTGTCTGCACGCGGGAAAAGCTTAAGCACCCCGTGGTTCTGACCCATATCCGCTCCCGGTACGGATGTCGGAATTCGTCCGGCGTTACCTAGCCGTCGAAGTCCTATCCCCGGATGCGGAGACGCTCGAGATGAACGTTGTTGCTGATACCACCGATGGTCAGCCCGGCATACCCGGCTGCCAGATGCGCGGGATGCGTCTCGGACCTAAGTGCATCCACATGCTGGATTTCCAAAACCGTGTAGGGCCGCTGGTAAACCCAGGTACGGTTCTCGACTGCCCTGATATCCGCGTTCGGTGGCACCTCATCCGTGAAAGCATAAAAGTAAAGAGTGAACCCAAACGGTTCGACCGTCTGGATCGAGAGCGGTGTCATTCCCCAGCCAAGCAAGTCAGGCTCAATGGCGGAAATGTCTGCAGTACGAAGTGTCACGAGACTTAGATGTGCGCCACCGCCAAGGCGGGACCTGTCAACAGTGATTTCCGGCTGTTCCCCCTGGAACCAGTGATCGATCAGCTCAATCGTGAAGCCTTCCGGATCGACCGCTTTTGCCAGATATCCAACATCACGAAACTGCCTCGACTCGGAGCAAGGCACGCCGCGCGCCCTCAACTGGGAAACGGCAAGATCGATATTCGGAACCGACAGCGCGATCTTCCAATAAAGATCCGTATCCTTTGGCTCGTAAGGCTTAGCGGCTTTGCCAAAGCGAATACCTGTTTCCAGACCACCGTATCCGACACGCCCGTCTCCCTGATCAGACATACCCAGGACATCGCAGTAAAAACGCCTTTGCGCGTCCGGGTCGACGACGACCAATGTAAGTGTGTCAATTCCAGCCATGGTGTTGTCCTGATCAGAAGGAGACGGAAGCGAGCGATCCGTTACTGGGCGATCTCGAAATGGTCTTCGCGAAGGCGCGCTGTGCCATCGGGCTGAAGCACCCAAAGCTCGTTAGTGATAATCCCCTGAGCGTTGTTCATCTGCCAGTTGGCAGAAATGCTCACAGACTTGAGCGACCTGTCCACGACCTTTGCGACCGTATTATAGTAGACCACGTCATCGAAACCCTTGGCGATGATGTCTTCCCAAAACGCTTCAATGGCTTCGCGTCCCTTGAAGGTACCAAAAGGCTTGGCAACCATGACAGCGTTTTCCTCATAGAGAGCAGCAGCAGCAGCCGCATCGCCCGCATTGAATGCATCACGCCAGGCACGGCTGGCTTCCGCGACAGCCGTGCTCAGTTGGAATTCGGAAGCCGCACGGGTCTCAGCGTTCCCGGCGAAGGTCTGTCCGGTGAGGGCGGTTCCAATGGCAAGCGCGATGCTCAGTGTACGTATCGGTTTCATGCGTTTTCTCCAAATGCGGGAGTGGTCGGTTTGCTTGTCGTATGAGAGTTCGAGATCAGCGAGCTGACAGCAGGAAAATGAGATATTGCGATTGTTTTAAAAACAGAGCATTTAAGAACATAGTTTTCACTTTTTCTGAACGATGTCTAATGCTGTCCCCGTTGCCTTTAAGCTTTGTCACAATCGTTGAAACAGGTTCGATCACGCGTGCCGCGGAGAGACTTTCAATAGCCAAATCGGCTGTCAGTCAGAATTTGAAGCGGTTGGAAGAAGAACTCGGTGTGCAACTGGCGCGCAGGACGACCCGGCGCCTGACGCTCACACCCGCAGGCGAGCGCTATTACGATCGCTGCAGGGATATTCTCGCGCTTTCCAAACAGGCGGCGATGGAGATGGAGACGTTTGGTGCCGACCCATCGGGTCCGATGACGATTACCGCGCCCCATGCGCTGGTTGCACCGCTTGTCGCGCCCGCAATGGCAAGTCTGACACGGCAATACCCGGACTTGCGGCCAACGCTGATCGCCGACGACAAGCGCCTCGACCTTGTCGCGGACCAAATAGATCTGTCTGTCAGCGTCGGGAAACTGGGCGACAGCACGTTGCGTGCGCGCCGTATCGGCGAATTGCGAGACGTTTTGTGTGCTGCGCCGTCGCTCTTGGCCAATGCGCCCTTGCGCTGCAATCCAGCTTTTACCGGATGGCTCCAGTCGTTGCCTTACATTGCGCATAAGCGGGAGCCGGTCGTCATCGAACACAAAATACCTGCCCACGCTTCGTCGAAAGAGGTCCGACTGAGCTTTGACCCGGTGCTTCGGGGCAACACGATCGAGGCGATTGCCGCTCTTACACGAGAAGGGCTGGGCATATCGCTTCTTCCCGATATCAGTGTCAGCGACGATCTGGCCTTGGGAAGACTTGTCTGCCTGTGCGATGAAATACTTCCAGATCCAACGCCGGTTTATGCAGTTCATCCATATGATACGATTGCGCCGAAATCCGTGGCTGCCGCGATAGAGGCACTGAGGTCGGCGTTCGCGACGGTAAAGCGTGAAATCATCGACGGGCCCGGCCGGACCGGACCCGAGTAAATTCATCTATACTCTGTCCTAGTGGTTCAATTCCTTGATCAGCAAAAGGACATCGCCGGTGTAATAGGGCTGGCAGGGGTGCAGTCTTACGTGCGCTTTTTTGTGCTGCTTGTAACCAAGACGCTGATAGAGGCGTACCGCTCCAGTGTTCTGGGCATAGACCTGGATAGTCATTGCGGGCGCGCCTTTCTCCCGTGCCAGGTGTTCTGCCGATGCCAGCAAGGCGCTGCCAAGCCCTTGTCCTCGATAACCTGGAAACGTTGCAAGGGCGTTGATGTACCAGGTCCCGACCGAGTGCTTTTCCAGCTCCACGAAGGGAGCAATTGGCGCGGGGAGTGCTTCGGGATCGTCTTCCGGGGCTGCGTCGATGAGGTAGCTCAGGACCATGCCGGTGACGAGATCGCGATCTTCGGTAACCAAGGCGTTTGTGTAGGAGAACCCTCCGGTTAGTCTTCTTGCCCGTTCAGCACCGACATCCAGCGGCGTCTGGCCGCTTTCGGCGGACCGGTTCCAAAGCCAGTTCGGAATGCCCTCGCCGGCAATGTCGATCAGTTTGGCAAGCGCAACAGAGTCATCTGATGTGGCCTGGCGGGCAATGATGTTATGCGCCAAAAGAGAGTTTGCAGTAGTCAAGGTCCATATTTCCATATCAATAGAGCAAAAGTTGAGGCGCGGACAATTCATGACGCCCCGCGCACAGGTGCATGTAAGGCAGTGCAGGCTGACAGCCTGTGATCCGCGCCACAGCATCCGCCAAGAAGGCTTTTTTTAGGGATGAGGGTTCAACTCAGCGCCGGAAATCATCCGATTTGCCTGACGCGACCACGGCCAGATCCAACCGGCATCAAAACTCGATTGTAATCGGCACATGATCGCTCAGTCCGTTGCCTATCCAGTCGTCAAACGTTCCGACCGAGAAGTCTATGGTCTTCTCCAGCCAGGTATCGGGCGCAAAGACGAAATCTATGTGGTAGGTGGGGCCGTCAATGCGCCTGTCGCGCCAGTAGTGCGTCGGCGTCGTTTCTTCGCCCTGCTTTTCACCCGTTACCGTGTGGTAAGCGCTGGCGAGACCAAGGCCGGCAAGTATTTCAACCTTGGACATGTGGTTGATACGCCAGCCCGGCTTGTCCCAGATCTTGTTGCTGTTCCAGTCGCCGCCGATCACGGTCGGGCCGGAGTTTATGAAGTCGCGGTATTTGGTCAGAGCCCTTCGAAGCGGTCCGCTCTGATGCTTGCGGGTGACGCCGGCGCTGGCGTTTTGGGCCCAAACGGCGATCAGATTGAACGTGCGTGGGCCGCTGACTCTCAGCGGCAGGATGTAACGAAGTGTCGGAAAGAACGGCTCAGCCTGCGTGACTTTGTAATCGTTGAAAGCAAAAACACCCAGGCCCTTGTTTGGGTTTGTTCCCATCCAGAGTGTCGAGCAGTCAGCCAGAGCGATTTCACCGCGCTTTGCCAATATGTCAGGATGGGCACATTCCGATATCACGGCAATGTCCGGCAGCTCTGACAGCAAGGCATCCGCCTTGCGGTGTAGCGCCATATTGCAATTCCAGAAGACCAGGCGCACGTCACCAACTGCCAGTCCGCAATTTCACCTCTGCCGAAACGATACGCACGAGCGGCATGTCCGGCAGGTAGAGTGCTGCGCCTCGCATCAACAACCTCCTCCGGCATGAGCTGGGCCGACCCACTCTTCCACGCTGATGCGTTCAATGCAATTTGCTGCGTCGTTCACGCCACTCCGGTTCCCAAGACGGTGCTTTGAACTGAGAGCCGGAGCCCCTCCGCGCCGGATTTGCCTTTGTTTTTGAAGATCGGAACGGTTTTTTCTGCACAAATTTTTGGCTACCACAATTGCAAGTTAGCGCAGCACTCAAAACCATGCGAATGCGATTACATATGTAAATTCGAAATTATAAGTATTTACCCTTATCAGATCGAGTAGTGAAGTTTTTTTGAGCTTCATCTTGGTTTTTCTCACTAATTCTAATGTAAATCCTCCTCGAAATTCAGATTTATAGATACGTAATTCTACTCATATTTCTGATTTTTGAATTCTCAATCAGATTATCAATTTCATTAATATCACAATTTTTTCAGTTTTACTAACTGTTTACATGACGTGATGATTTTACAGTCATCACAACTTTTGGCTTTATGCTAAAAATACTTATTATTTTGTTTTACTCTACGTAAATTCTTTGCCGCTTATCTCTCATTTGAAGAATGCATCTGAAGGATTCGAACCATGACTGTGCAGCAAAGAATCTTGACGGGCTTCGGCTCGATCGCATTGTTTATCGCAGCGGTCGGCGTCTGGGCCTACATCAGTCTGAGTGTCGTTGTCGAAGACATTACGGCCATGGAAGACATGAGCGGTGACGCATTGCTTGCCTCGGAGCTCAATGCCGACATGGCAAAGGTTCTGGTCAATACGAACAAGTACATTCAGACACGATCAGACGAAACGCTCGCGATGACCAATGATTTCCTCCACCAGATGGGCGACGGGATCGCCCTTGCGGAAGAAGAAATTAACAATCCTGCGCGCGTGGAACTCATCCAGAAAATCAAATCGGGGCTGAGCGACTTCAAATCCGGTCTTACGCAAGTTATCGCACTTTACGGGGAACGGGACGAACTCGTCCTGAACAAACTCGACGTGATCGGCCCTCAGGCCAGAAAAAATCTTTCGAATATCAACGAAACGGCCACGCGAGATGGTGACTTCGAAACGGCAAACCTCGCAGCCAGGACATCTCAGGACTTCCTGCTTGTGCGCCTTTACGTGCTTAAATACTTGTCCTCCAACAATGAAAAGGATTTCGATCGCGCAAAAGCAGAGATGGGGCCCATCGAAAAGGCACTTTCGGACCTGAACAAGAGCATTGAGAACCCGGAACGCAAGGCAATCCTCGCCGAAACAATCCCAATGATTGAAGACTACAAGAATGCGGCGCAACGCGTGCATGACATCATTGTAGAGCGGAACGTGATCCGGGCCGACATTCTGGACAAAACCGGATTCGACGTGAACGGATGGGCAGCGCAGGTCAAGGAAAGTGCCGTCGCAGACAACAAGGCGCTTGGCGAGAATACGGTCAACGAAGCATTCGTGGCCGAATGGCAGATCGCAGGCGCGTCCGGATTTGCGTTCCTGCTGGCCGTTTGCCTCGCCTTTGTCATCTCCCGGGGCATTACAAGCCCGCTGGCGCGACTTGTTGAGGACGCCCGCCGTCTGGCCGATGGAGACACATCCGTTGAATTTGCCGAAGCCCAACGTTCAGACGAAATCGGCGCCGTTGCCAAGTCTGTCGCCGGTTTTCGTGATGCCGTGGTTCAGCGTCAGGAACTTAGCGCAAGGCAGGAAGAAGAGCAGGCAGATCGTCAACGGCGAAATGATCGGATTGCCGAACTGCTCAGCACTTTCAGCGGCCAGATCGGCGAAATGCTGGATGCCGTGAAAACGGCAACCCAATCAACGCAGGCCACTGCATCGGAGATGACCCAGACGGCGCAGGACACCAGCGGGCAGGCTAGCGAGGTTGCCGCCGCTGCTGAAGAAGCAACTACCAACGTTCAAACGGTCGCAAGCGCCACCGAAGAGCTGTCCGCTTCCCTGCAGGAGGTTAGCCAACAGGTGGCCCATTCGTCCGGGATTGCCGACAAGGCATCGTCCGAAGCCCAGAAAACGAACTCACAGATAGGCAGTCTTGCAAGCGTCGCCGAAGACATTGGCGAAGTGGTCAGCCTCATTCAAAACATTGCCGAACAGACAAATCTCCTCGCTCTCAATGCGACCATCGAGGCTGCACGCGCCGGGGAAGCAGGCAAGGGATTTGCCGTGGTTGCCGCCGAAGTCAAGGACCTTGCGAGCCAGACCGGAAAGGCAACAGAAGAAATTTCACAAAAGATTTCGGCCATCCAGACCGAAACCCGCGACGCGGTTGGAGGCATCCAGGCGATTGGCGAGATCATCGAGGAAATGAATTCTGTCGCTTCGTCGATTTCCGCGGCTGTCGACCAGCAGACATCGGCAACCGGAGAAATAGCCTCCAACGTGGATCAGGCATCACGGGGAACGAATGTTGTGAGCGAGCAGATCGCCAAGGTTTCTGCAGCCGCCAGCGAAACCGACACTGCCGCGCACAGCGTGCTTGAGGCATCGGCGACCCTGGCCCGGCAGGCCGACGACATGCGCGAAACCATTGAAACGTTCCTGACGGAAGTTCGTGCCGCATAGACACAAGTTCCGGTCAGGCACATCCTCGAAAGAGCGCAATCCTGCGCTCTTTCTCGCATCAATCCTTCCGGAACTTCACCGGCGGCGATTTCTCTGGAAGAAGCCCCGCCCTGAAGCGTTGCAGAACCACCTGGAGCAGGAGGCCGACAAGCAGCATTCGGATGAAGGAGCTGCGGGTCGCCCATTCCGGCGGCAGGCGATTGGTGAAAATTTCCGTCACGGACCAGATCGTCCAGATGCTCAGCGCACCCAGGATTGCGCCCCTGTTGTTGCCGGAACCACCTGCCATCAGCATGACCCAGACAAGGAACGTCGTCAGCAGCGGGTCGGTTGCCGTAGGCGACAGGAAGCGGAAGTAGTGGGCTGACAACCCGCCTGCGATGCCCATGACCGCGCAGCCGATGACGAAGGTCTGGACGCGGAACTTCTCGACATTCTTGCCCGCAGCAGCGGCCGAGTTCTCGTTGTCACGGATAGCGCGCAAACTGCGGCCCCAGGGACTGTCATAGAGGCGGGACGTCGCAATATAAACCAGCAATACGATCAGCCAGACGAAGCCAAGAAAGGCGACATCCGACATGCGTCCCGTTGTGAAATCTGCAAAGGGCCGCGGGATCCTTGAGATCCCGAGGCTGCCATTGGTCAGCCAGCTCTCATTGACGAAAACAAGCCGTAGGATCTCGGCGATACCGATGGACGCCATGGCGAGATAGTCGCTTTTCAGCCGCACGCAGATCCGCGCGACCGCCCAGCCGGTCAGACCCGCAACGATCGCTGCACCCAGCAGACCGATCGGAACGGGCATGGAGAAGCCGCCAAGGTGCCTGCCCGAGGATGCGGTTGCCAGGATCGCGGATGTATAGGCGCCGACGCCGTAAAAGCCAGCGATGCCGGCATTGAACAGGCCGCCCATGCCCCACTGGACATTGAGCGCCAGGCAAAGCAACGCGTAGATGCCGCCCAGGATCAGAAGGCTGACGACGTAGAAGAAAAGACCGGTCAGCTCCATTACAGCAGTCTCCCCTTGAAGAGGCCCTGCGGGCGGAAAATCAGAAGCGCGATCATGATCACAAAGGCGACGGCCGTCTTGTAAGACGGTGAAATCAGCGCGTCATCGCCAATCCAGTGATAGGACGACAATTCTTCCGCCATGCCGATGATGAAGCCACCTGCCATCGCGCCCATCGGTTTACCGATCCCGCCAAGAACTGCCGCTGCGAACATGGGCAACAGCAGGTTCCAGCCAAGATTGGGATGGGCGGACGTGTTGAGCGCCGCGAACGCCCCTGCAATAGCGGCAAGCGCCGCACCGATGATCCATGTCCAGCGCACGACTTTCGCCGTATCGAGCCCCGAGACTTCGGCGAGTTCGGGATCATCGGCAACAGCACGCATGGAGCGGCCGGTTTTCGTGGCGGTCAGGAAGAAGTGCAGCAGCACGGCGATGAACGCCGTTGTCACGATCGCCTGCAGGTGAAGCACCGAAACGCGAAACGTGTCGAACAGAACCAGCGGCTGGCGAACGCCGGTAACGAGGACCTGGTTCTCCGAGCCCCAGATAAGCTGGATCAGCGAGCGGAAGACCAGCGCAATGCCGAAGGATGAAATGACGGTGTAGATCGTTGGCAGGTCCCTGAGAGGTTTGTAAAAAAACCGGTCGACAAAGAGCGCTGCGAAAATCGTCAGGGCCATGCCGAAAGGGATCAGCAAGAGCGGGTTCACGGGCATGAATGCGGCAGCAGCAAGAATTCCATAGGCTCCGAGTGTCATCAGATCGCCGTGGGCGAAATGGGCAAAGCGCAGGATGCCGAAGATCATCGAGATGCCGACGGCGCCCAAGGCATAAATGCTGCCGATTGTAAGCGCCGGAAAAAGATAGAAATTGACGAACTCCGTCATCCGGCGGCCCCTCCCAGAAAGAGGCGGCGCACGTCTTCGTCGGCAAGCAGCTCCTGTCCGGTCCCGCTGACGTGGTTGCGGCCGTTGACCAGAATGTGACCGTGATCGGCAATTTGAAGCGCCTGGCGCGCATTCTGTTCGACCATCAGGATCGTGATTCCGGTCTTGCGGATATCGAGGAGCAAATCGAAAATCCGTTCCAGATAGGCGGGAGACAATCCGGCCGTCGGTTCGTCCAGAAGAACAAGCTTCGGATCGCTCATCAACGCGCGGCCCATGGCGACCATCTGCCTTTGGCCACCGGACAATTCGCCAGCGGGCTGCCCAAGCTTGCCGTTCAGGTCGGGAAAAAGCGCCAGCACTTTATCCAGGGTCGCCTTCTTGTCGTCCGGTGGTGCAGCGTAGGTGCCGACATCAAGATTTTCAGCCACCGTCATGGAAGGGAAGACATTCTTGCTTTGCGGCACCGCGGAAACACCGAGCGGCACAAGCGCAGACGTCTTGCAGCCGGTCAGCTCCCGTTCGCCAAGCCTGATGGAACCGGCAGCGACATGCGTGAGGGCGAAAATCGACTTCAAAAGCGTCGACTTGCCCGCGCCATTGGGTCCTAAGATCACCGCTATTTCCGCCGGTTCAACGCTGAGCGAAATCTCCTCGATGATCGGAGGGCCGCCATATCCTGCCGTCAGCCCCTCAACGGCAAGCTGTTCGGTCATAGACGGGCCTCATATTTTCCGCCGCCGAAGTAGGCTTCAATCACGCGTTCATCCTGCCTGACGTCTTCAACTGTTCCCTCCGTCAGCAAAGCCCCTTGCGCCATCACAAGAACGTGGTCGCACAGCCTGGAGACATAGTCGAGATCATGTTCAATGAGACAGAAAGTCAGGCCGCGTTCGCGGTTCAGCATCAGGATCTTATCGGCCAGTTTTCCAAGCAGTGTCCTGTTGATCCCCGCGCCGATCTCATCAAGCAGGATGATCTTCGGATCCCGCATCAGCGCGCGGCCGAGTTCAACCAGCTTCTTTTGACCACCTGAGAGGTTGCCGGCCTTTTCGTCGATCACATGCTCGAGTTCGAGCAGACGGACGGTTTCACGTGCGGTCTCGTAGATCCGCCGCTCTTCCGCCGAATAGCTGCCGCGCCGGAATACGACATTGAGAACGTTTTCGCCGTCCGGCGCGTCAGCCGACGCCATCAGGTTTTCAAGGACGGAGAGCCTGGAGAATTCGTGCGGGATCTGAAAGGTTCGCGCGAGGCCCGCCTCTGCCCGCTGATAAGGCTTCAGGCCGGTGATATCCCGCCCGTCAAACAGCACGCGCCCCGAGGTTGGCCGGACCGCTCCGGCAATGACATTGAAAGCCGTTGTCTTGCCCGCACCATTGGGTCCGATCAGACCGGTGATGCGGCCTGCGCCGATCTCGAAGCTTGCATGGTCAACCGCCCGCAAACCGCCGAAATCGACGCAGATCTTTTCAAGTTGAATCACGCTCTGAAAGCTTATTCGACAATCGCGATCTGCTTGTAGCCGTCGCCATCGACAACGAATTTGCCGATGAAGCCGCCGACATCGCCGTTCTCGTCAAACTCGGCGGTGCCGCTGGCCCCGTCATAGTCGATGTCCTTGCCTTCCTTGATGAGGGCAACAGCCTTTTCCCATTCGCCCGGTCCGACCTTCTCGCCAGGCGCCATCGCAACGTCACGAAGCGCCTGTGCCATCGCGGCCCGGTCTGTGGACCCGGCCTTTTCGATTGCCAGCAGCGCCAGGAATGTTGCGTCATAGGTCTGGTCCACAAAAGCCTTGTCGGCGCCTTCGCCATATTCGGCGTTGAAGGCGTCATGCAGCGTTTTCTGGGCCGGGTTTTCAGCTGGCGATGTCGGGGAGGAGAAGAACGACGTTTTCAGTGCATCCGCGCCAACGTTCTGGATCAGCAGTTCGTCCCGCAAGCCGTCGGTACCAACGAACTTGTCGAACAGGCCACCTTCAATCGACTGCCTGACGATCTTGCCGCCGCTGTCGCCCGCATAGGCGATCACGACAAGAGCTTCTGCGTCGCCCTTTGCAAGACTTGCCAGCTCGGACCGATAGGAGTCCTTCTTTTCCTCGTGCTTGTTCTCTGCAACGATCTCGCCACCGGCCTTCTTGTAAGCGTCCATGAAGGTCTGGCCGATACCAACGCCGTAGTCATTGTTCACGTAAGTCACCGCGACCTTTTTGAGGCCTTCATCCAGAACCATCTTGGCGAGGATTTCGCCCTGGTAGTTGTCGGAAGGAACGATACGGAAGACGAGACCGTCGTCCTGCAGATCCGTCATCGCGGGCGACGTTGCGGTCGGCGAAATCTGAGCAACGCCTGCCGGGATAATGGCCGCTTCTGCCGCCGCAATCGTCGTGCCGGACATCAGCGATCCCATGACAATCGGCACGTTCTCGATATTGACCAGCTTCTGAGCGGCATCGACCGCACCTTGCGCTGTGCCCGTGGTGTCGCCGTAGACCGCAACCACTTCGCCGCCAAGCAATCCGCCCTGGTCATTGACGTGTTTGACGGCCAGGTTCGCGGCGTTCTGCAGCGGTGGAATGAAGTTGGCAATCGGACCCGTGATGTCCATCAGGATCCCGATCTTGGTCTCCGCATAGGCCAGCGAGCTGGTGCCCAGCATCAGAGCGGCTGCGGCAAGTGTCGTCAATTTTTTCATCTTTATTCCCCTCAGTCTGTTGATTTGGTTCAACTTTACATTCCGTTTTTTCTTGATCCGTCTTTTTTTTCAAATACCTGACTAGGAAATCCGCAACGATCCAGACACCTATAAATACCATTGCAACAAACGCTTTGTCTAAATAATCAGATTCAAATCCAAAAATAAAAAATAAAAAATATATGCAGCAAAGAAACAAATAGATATATATTTGCGTTTTGGTTATTTTAGAGTCTTTGTTTTTCACTTCAATTTCCGAAAGCAAATTTTAAAACAACTTGTGATTTCCACCTTTCGACGAAAAACTATTTCACCCCCATGACCGGCTTACAACCTCGGTTTCAAACCGGCCCGGCAGGCTGACTTCTAGCAGCTGCAGGTCGGTCGTTGCGCCCGCGTATCGCGTCGCCATTTTTGGCGGGATCACGAAGGCGTCTCCGGCAGACAGGCGGTAAGGGTCTTTGTTTTCGCCCTCGAGTGTCATTTCGCCTGCCAGCACAAAGTTGAAAAGAATATCGCAGTCGTGCCGCGTCCACGGTGACATATCTCCGGTTGGACGCGCTACCATAACAGATGCCACCCCATTGGTATTGTCGCAGATTGTCGTGTCACGCGCCTCAAAGCCCGGAATGCGAAACGGCTCAAAGGCAGCGTCTTTTGCAAGGTTATGGACGAATTTCTGGCCTTGCCATTCCCTGTCCGGCCGCTCGACCGGGGTCGGCAGCTCCATCTCATGATCGATCTCGGTGATGTGCTCGGCGGGAACGCCGATCTCGATCACCTCAATGCCATCCGCGGCATGCATCACGCGATGCCGGATTTCCGGCGGCTGGATAAAACAGTCGCCTGCTGCCAGACGGCGCATGCCGCCCTGATCCTCATAAAGGACATCCACCCACCCCCGCACACAGAAGATCAGCTGGAACCCGACCTTGTGGAAATGCACCATGTCAGGCACCGGACCATCAGGAACGCGGATGTGAGACGCGATCATCGCGCCGCCAAGCCGTGTCGGGACAAGATCGCGGTATTCCATTCCCGCGCGTCCAATCACCCAGGGCGCTTGATCGGCGAGCCTGCGTACGACAAAGGCATGCTGTGTTTCCGGCAGGACAAGCGGTGGGTTCAGTTCATCAATTTCGACCCGAGTGCCGCCCGGTGAAACGAGGAGGCGTTCGCCGGCGGCGAATTCATCCGGACCGTCGGTGAGAATGCGCAGCGTTCCAGGTGCGTCCGGGGCATCCTTTTCGACGCGCACCCTCAGCCCATGGCCGGAAAACACAGCGATTTCCGGATTGTCGGCCGGATAGATCATGTCCAGCCGCATCTTCAGCGTTTTGGTGAAAAAGGGCAGATCTCCGCCGAGATTGTTGGTTGGAAGCCGTACTTCTGCTTTCGTTTCCATCATCCGCTGCCCGTCAGTCCTCGTTGTGCGCCCATCAAATCAACCGACCTTCCGAGCGCTTTTTTCCGCCTGCAGGTTTTCATGCGCGGCGAGATAGGCGGCTTCACCGTCAAAAACAAATCGAAGAATGCGGTCAGAGGCCGCGACTGCGTCCCGGCTGCGAAACGCTTCAAAAAGACGGGTGTTACCCTCAACAATAACCGGATGATTGGCGGGATCGGCGAAAGTCATCATCCGGACTGCCTGCACTTGTGTCATGTAACGCTGCAAGGTCTTACGCAGCGATGAGTTCGAAACGGCACTGATCCAGCCATTGCGGAAAATCTCGCAAGCCCTGAACAGCTTCTCCTGATCTTTGTCCGCCATCGCAGAACGGGCACTTTTGAGAACCTTGTCCAGATCGGCCAGTTCCTCTTCGGAAAGATCCTGCGCCGCCAGCGCCGCAGCTCTCGGTTCGAGCAAGCGCCGCAGATCAAAAATCTCGAGTATTTCCCGGTGATCGATTCTCGGAAGCACAAATCCTTTGGTCGTCTGCTCCAGATATCCTTCATGGGCAAGGCGCATGAGCGCGTCGCGTGCGGGCATGCGCGAGACACCGAATTCCGCCGCGACGGCGGTGTCCACCAGCCGTTCCTGCGGAGCAATGTCCCCTTTCTGGATGCGGCCCATGAGAACATCATGGATCTGCATGCTCGTGCTTGGTGAGGGCGCTGGAGCGGATGTCAAACCTGCGATTCCTCCCTCCCTAGTCACCTGACACAGCAAAAATCGTATACAGAAACTCAGCAATCACCCGCATGAATTCAATTCGATGAGCATGCAACGAGCCAAAACCAGTTCCTTTAAGCTTGAACTAATTCAAAAACTGTATACGAATATTTCCCAATTGGTCAACACTTGCGAAGACGCAATCAGCCAGAGCCTTGGAGGGGTGCATGACGGAGCGACGGGAGGGTTATTTTCTATACCACTCCATCGGCCAATATCCCGGCAAGGAGGCGGATCTGAGCGATGCCATGGCCGAACTTGCGGCCGTATGGAGCGCGCCCGACGATCAGCAATGGACCTACATGCTTGGGAAACGTGCTGAGTTCATCGATCTGTGGCGCGGCCTCATCGGCGCTTCACCGGGATCCACCACAACCTGCGAAAGCGTGACGCAGGGCGTGCACATGCTTTTGACAGCACTTCCGGGCGAGCAACTGCGGGGACGGAAAGTTCTGGTCGCTTCGGACTGTTTCCCGTCGAACCACTTCCTTCTGTCTCGGCTGCAGGAGCGCCTTGGCTTCGACCTTCAGACTGTCTACCCGCGGCAGGGTGCGGCCTGGGTTTCAGATGAAGACATGATTGTCGAATGGGACCGCGATGTGGCTTTGGCGCTCATCACCTGGGTCAGTTCGACAACCTCGCGCAAGGCCGATCTGGACGCCCTCGTGAGCCATGGACGCGACATGGGCAGCATCATCGGCGTGGACATTACACAGGCCTCCGGTCTCCTGCCCTTTTCCGTGAGCGATCCCGAGGTCGACTTCGTGGTCTCCACCAGTCTCAAATGGATGTGCGGTACACCCGGGGCCGGCATCCTTTATGTCCGTCCGGAGCAGATTAACGCTTGCCGTCCCGAAGTGTGCGGCTGGTTCAGTCAGGACAATCCCTTCAACTGGGACATTTCAGCATTTGAGTATGCGCCGGATATCCGCCGCTTCGACAATGGCACGCCCGGCATCATGCCGGCAGCCGCAACGGTGCCCGCCCTGAAGTGGCATGCCGCCTCGGATCAGCGTGCGCTATTGCACCACAATCGCTTGCTCAGCGATCTGTTGATCGAAGGAGCGGACGATCTGGACCTGGATCTCGTTTCACCCCGCAATGCGGACGCCCGGGGTGGCAGTGTCATGATCGACATGGCGTCCGGCGAACGCGCCGCAAAGACGCTCGCCGATCTGAATGCGGCCGGATTTTCGGCGGATATCCGTAGTGCAACACTGCGTCTTTCGCCAGGTGTCCAAACCACAGAAGAAGCGACCCGCGAGCTCTTGTCGGTGCTCAGCACATCGCTCAACGGCAGCTGACGATCAGCCGGTAAAGCTTTCGACCGTCTTCAGAGCACCATCAAGTTCGGTGCCCTTTTCATCCTTTAATGCTGCTTCCCTCAGGCGGGCAACCCATTGTGGGCCGTCCTCACGGTCTTCCACCATACGGGCACCAGCGAGAACCTTGTCGAATTTCGAAAGGCCGCGCGCGTGCGTGTCGGAATATCCCTTGATCAGGCGTCTGCAGCGCAGGATTTCAACGGCCATTCCATAGCGATCCGGCAGATAACCGGCCACCATCTGGAGCCAGTCATTCAGGTGATCCTGCTCCATCTTGTGGCGCAACGTTTTCAGCCGCCAGCTTCTCAGACCGCCCAGAAAGTAAAGCATAGCGAAACCGCGCAGGCTGTCGGTTCTGAGGCGGCGGCCTCGATTGAACCAGCGGTCGATGCGCTTCATCCAGGCCGGATCGTTTTCCATTTTCCGGCCCAGTTTTTCAGGGAGCAGGCCAACGATCTCTTCTGCCCGGGGATGCAGGTAGTCCGTCAGATGCATGACGTTGTCATTGCCGACACCCATCTCGGCCTCGATGCGGTCGAACCGCTGCGGGCGAGTCTTTAGATCCGCGACGCGGATGACATCGTCATAGGCCATGGCGTTGGCGATATACTTCGCCGCGTCGCGCGACAGTTCGTACTCCTTCTCTGCTGTGTCAGCCTTTACCAGCGCGTCCAACCGGTCCAGATACTCCGTTCCGTAAGCGCAGTCCTGGAAGTCGACGACCTTCGTCAAACCAGCCGTCGCCATAAGACGAACCGGTTCCGGCAAGGCCGCGACACGCGCTTCCAGACGTGCCCATTCGGACTGAATGTCCGCCGGTCCTTTTGGCGCAACGACTTCCTGCTGGAGGGGCTTTTCTTCCACCGGTTTGGCAGGTTCGCCGTTTTGCGCGAGATCATATCCGGCAGCAAAGGCGCGCAGGCTGGCCTCCACGCCCTTGCCGCCTGTCCGGATCGCCTCTTCGAAGGCTTCCCGCTTGAACGGAAGCGCTTCAGAACCGGCCAGTGCACCGAAGAGCGAGGCAGATATCACCGAGCCGACCTTGACCGCTGCCTGGTCCATATCGGCAAGAATGAGTTTTTGCGAGGCGACTTCTGCGGCGGCCCGCACCTCGTCGGAAGACGCCATGCCGTCGCCCGGAACCGTTTTTTCCGAAACCGCGAGCATCCTGTGCGTTGACGCGATCAAGGTGGTTCGGTCGGGCGTTACGAAGCCGCGAATGATCGCGCGCCCGGCTTCCATCATTTCTGCCGCAATGGCAATGTCGACATCACCTGCCGCAGGCGCCAGTGAGAAGACCGGAGCTGCAACGTCACCCGGCGCCATCTCGATGTAATAGATGGTCGCGCCAGTGCGCTGCGCGACACCGGCAACGCTTGTCGCCTGACAATGGTAGCCCTGAGACCGGGCGAGGGACTCGATCCAGTTGGTCAGAACCCCGCCGCCCTGACCGCCAACCGCCATGACCGCAAGTTTGATGATGCCTTCCAAGGCCGGATCAGTCGGCTGGGCATCAAGAGGCAAGGCAAGCGACATCAAAGTGCCTCCCCGGAAAAGGTAAGGCGTTTGCCTGCGCGGCGGTTCTGAAGCCAGGAAATGACCTTTTTGCGCAGTCCCGTCAGCCAGGTTTCGAACCCCGTCGGATTGTGAACGACCTTGGCTTCGTAGAAGGACGGGCAAAGGATCGCCGCGTCAGCCACCTCACCGCAATTGCCGCACCCGACACAGGACTGGTCGATATGCGCAACAGGATCATCCCGGAGCGGATCGTCCAGCTTCTTGAGCGACAGAGACGGGCAACCGGACAAGCGGATACAGGCATGATCCCCCGTGCAGACATCCTGGTCGACGCCGAAGCGCGGCGTTTCAACCCGCTTTCCATCCGCAATCGCCTTGTTGCGAATGGGTTTTTCCCGCCTCTGCCGGTTGAGCATGCACTCTGACGAGGCAACGATGACCTTCGGACCCTTGTAGTCCGTTGTCAGAGCCTCGCGGATCGCCGCGCGCATTTGGGTAACATCGTAAGTCCGGTCGATTTGCCGGATCCATTCCACGCCAACACCTTCAAGAGCCTTAGAGATCGGGTGGTTGGTCGACTTCGTGCTGTTCTGCGCCCGGCTGGACAGAACGTCCTGACCACCGGTCGCCGCCGAATAGTAGTTGTCGACGATTATCGCGACGCTGTCCGACTTGTTGAACACCATGTTGCCGATCGATGAACTGAGGCCGTTGTGCCAGAAGCCGCCGTCACCGAGGATCGAGATCGCACGGTGTTCGCCGCCACCATCGAAAGCGGCGTTGGAAGCCGGCCCGAGACCATAACCCATGGTGGACCCGCCGATTTCAAAAGGCGGCAGGCAGGCAAACAGGTGACACCCGATATCACCAGTGATCTGACGGGGTCCGAGTTCCTGTTCCGCCAGCTTCAGTGACGCAAAAATCGGCCTTTCCGGGCATCCCGTACAGAAGCCCGGCGGTCGGATCGGCACCGACTTGGTGAGATCCGGCAATTCCGTTTTCGGCGTGTTCGGCGCAAGCACCTTTCCAGGCAACAGATCCGGCGCATATTGCCTGACGAAGGCCTCCAACCCGTCGAACATGATCTGGCCGGTATATTCGCCCGCCTTCGGGAAAATACCTTTGCCCTCAAGCCGCGTGGTCGCCCCTTCCTTGTAGAGCATGGCGCCGATCTGCTGCTCGATGAATTCCGGCTGCCCCTCTTCGACCAGAAGCACGGCCTCCTTGCCCTTGCAGAAGTCCACGACATCAGACTTGACGATCGGGTATGTCACATTGAGCACATAAAGCGGAACGGACGTGTTGCCGCTGATATCCGCAAGACCCAGCCGCTGAAGCGCCCGGATGACGCTGTTATACATGCCGCCGAGACACATGATCCCGATTTTGCCGCTCTCGGGTCCGAACCGCTCATTCAGCTTGTTGTCGAGAATGAATTTCTCGGCTGCAGGCCAACGGTTGTCGATCTTGTCGTGTTCGTGCGCATAGGACATCGGCGGCAGGACAACACGTTTGAAATCCCGTTGAGGATTGGCGAGAGCATCCTGAACCGATAAGGGCGGCGGCACGTTGTCCGAGGTTTCAAAGCTGCCGGTCACATGGCACGAACGAATGCGCACCATCAGCATGACTGGCGTGTTACTCGCTTCGGAAAGCGCGAAGCTGTCGCCGACCGCTTTGACGATGGAAGGCAGATTCGGACGCGGATCGAGTAGCCAAAACTGCGATTTCATTGCGAAACCGTAGGATCGCTCCTGCATGATGGAGGAGCCTTCGCCGTAGTCTTCGCCGACAATGACCAGCGCGCCGCCATTGACGCCGGAAGACGCCAGATTGGCGAGTGCGTCAGAGGCGACGTTGACCCCGACGGATCCCTTGAACGTCACCGCGCCGCGTATGGGATAGTGCACCGAGGCTGCGAGCATGGCGGCGGCGGCGGCTTCCGAGGCATTCGCCTCGAAGCGGACACCGAGCTCGCCCATGAGATCCTGGGCGTCTGCCAGAACGTCCATCAGATGGGAAATCGGCGCACCCTGGTAGCCGCCGACATATCCGACACCGTTTTCCAAAAGGGCCTTGGTCAGCGCGAGAATTCCCTCGCCCGTGAAAACGTCTCCAGACCCTTTGCGAAGATGCTCTACCTCAGCCTTGAACGACCTCTCGGCCATCGGCTCCTCCCTACGCAGTTCTCAAGGTGCTAAATCGGATGCTTGCGAATGTTTTTCAAAATGGTCTGCAGCGTTGCGACAAAGGTCCTCTGGTCGGCATCGCTGATCCCGCGGAACATTTCCTGATAGGCGGTTGCCAGATGGGGCCAAAGCAGTTCGTGCGTTTGGCGCCCCTTTGTCGTCATGTGAATCCGCACTGCGCGACTGTCCTCACTGTCGGTCACGCGCTCCACCAGTCCATCGCGTTCCAGTGCATCCAGGGCGCGGCTGAGCGTCGAAGTTTCAACAACCGCATAGACCGACAAATCGCGGATCAGGATCCCGTCGAGCACGGACAGAACCGCGAGCGCCCGCATTTTCGGCGTAGTCAGCCCCAGTTTGGCCATTTCGTCGCGCAAAGCGGCGTTATAGCGCCCCATGATGCGGTTCATCAGGTAGGGCGGAAAATTCTCCAGGCCGATTTCGCCGAGGCGCGGGACCCGAGCGTTCTGCTCCATAAGCTCCAGCCCGTCTTCGTTCTTCATGCGCCCATCCTTTTCGCCAGATTGTAGCCGGAGCCTCCCCCCAGGCCCGGACCCGGATGGGTCGATGCGCCGATCATGTGAAGGTTCGCGATTGTGGTGGCGCTGTTAACGGAATGGGTGAACGGGCGCCAGACGAAAAACTGGTCGATGCTGCAGGCACCGCCATAGGGATCCCCGCCGACGAGGTTGATGTTCATGTTGCCAAGATCCGCCGGCGAATAGGCCTTCCGGGCAAGCTTGATCTGATCGAAATTCCTGATGTGCTTTTGGAGAATTGCCTCAACCCTGTCGGCGAATGCTTCCCTCGTCGCCTCGGACCAGTCCGGTCCGGTTTCCAGCTTGCCGGCGGCGTCGCCCTTGACGACACGCGGTGCATCGGGAATTTGCAGCCACAATATGCCACTCCCCTCCGGCACGCGTGACGGATCCAGCCTGTGCGGCTGACCGACACATATTGTCGGCGTTTCGGGTAGAAGGCCGCGCTCTGCTTCGTTGGAAGATTTCGACACACCGTCAATGCCATCGGTGAGGTGAATGAGCGCGACATCTTCGAGACCGTCAGCGATCCATTCCGGCTGACCGCTCAGCGCATAGTGCAACTGAAAATTCCCACGGCCGTACCGGTACCGCTCGGCGTGGGCCGGTACAGCTTCGTCGCCGAGCAACCTTTGGTGAAGCTGGGTTGGCGTTACCGATGCAATGACGGATTGCGCCTTGATGCTTTCACCGTCTGCGGTATCTATGCCGACGGCCTTGCCGTCCTTCACGCGGATACGCGCAACATCGACGCCGGTGCGGATCTTGCCGCCCTTTTCCTCGATCAGTTTTCGAAACACTTCGGGCACCGCTCCGGATCCGCCTTTTGCAACCGGCGCGCCGGCCGCTTCAAGCGCGAATGCGATCACGCGGCCCATCTGTCCTGAATAGGTGCTTTCCGGTGTCAGGCCGGTGTGCAGCACCCAAGGCGCCCAAAGCGCCTGCACCGTCTCGCTGCCGTAGCCATGTTCCAACCAGGCGCGCGCGGGTTGCAAAGCTTCGCCGAACCATGTCTTCAGTCCGTTCAGCCCACGATTCCAGGCCTGCTTCGCCATAAGCCGTGCCATCTTGCCAGACCAGAGCGGGCTTCCCAAAAGCGCGAACAGAAACTCCGCATCGGCTTCTATTTCCGACACGTCCTTCTCATGCTGCTTCCCGTCCCCTGCTTCCAGACCGTCGAAAGCAGCGACATTTGCCGCGCGGTCCATCGTCAGGACGGCAGCCTGACCACCCGGCCGCAATACGGCGGTCGGTTTTGCCGTGTGGCAAAACTCCAGGCCATGACGCCCGAGATCATCGGCAAGTTCCCCATAGGCCGGTGAGGTCAGAAACAGAACGAATGTGGCTGCCATCACGTCGTGATGGAAGCCAGGCAAGGTTATCTCTTCGGTCCGCATGCACCCGCCCAGATGCTCCGAGCGTTCCAGCATCAGGACAGGCTCGCCCTTGCGCGACAGCAAAGCCGCCGCGACAAGCGCGTTGATACCTGATCCGATGATCACATGCGGTGCGGACACGGCTTGACCTCAGCCCCGCGGAACCAGCGCCAGTGCGCGGATCGGGCTGCCGGTGCCCCGCTCGATCTTCAAAGGCGCGGCAATGAGGATCGCGCCTTTCGCAGGCAGCTTGCTCAGGTTGGCAAGCGAGGCAAGTCCGAAGCAATTGTCCCGGTGCAACAGGTTGTGTGCAGGATAGGGTGGCTCCATGCCACCGGCCTGTCCCGCATCGGTGCCAATACACTGCGTGCCCCAGCCCACAATCTTCTTGGACAACAGATATTCGATCGCATCGGGTGTCGGTCCCGGGCTGTGCGGACCGGTTTCGTCAGTGTTCAGGAACAGGTCTTCGTCATGCGCGCGATTGTCCCAATCGGTACGCATCAGCACCCACTCGCCGGCGCCGATCTCGCCGTGCTCGGCTTCCCAGGCCTTGATCAGATCGGCCGTCAGCAGAAAGTCGGCGTTTTCCGCACTTTCTTTTGAACAGTCGATCACGTTGACCGGTGCAACGAGGCGCTGAACGTTCAGTGTGTCGGTAAAACCGTCCTCATAATCCTTGCCGGTGATCCAGTGGTGCGGAGCATCGAAATGCGTTCCGGAATGCTCTCCGAGGACCATCCAGTTCCAGGCGAAAAACGGCCCGTCGGAATCGTACTCACTGATCTTGTGAATTTCGACCTTCGGCGTGTTCTTGGCAAAATCAGGCGGCAGTTGGATGATCGGCGTGTTGGGTCCCAATACGCCCGTGCAATCCACCACTTCCACTTCACCGGACAGGATCTTCGACCCCAGTTCACCGAGTGCATTTCCTGCTGACATCTCACGCTCCCTCTTTGCCTCGTGGCCCGTCGGCTTGTTATCTCAATTGAATGCTAGACAGATTTAGTTGTATTTGCAATTATCTATTTCGAGGGGGACAAGGACTTGCGCGATGGATGAAACTCTGGACGGCGTGATCATCGGCAGCGGACACAACAGTCTGGCCTGCGCCGTTCATCTGGCTGCGCAGGGCTGGCAGGTTGGCGTTTTCGAGCGTGCAGCAGAGCCGGGTGGCGCGGTCAAGACCGGCGAATACACGCTTCCCGGGTTTCGTCACGACTGGGCGGCGATGAACCTCTCCCTGTTTGCGGGATCAGCCTTCTTCAAGCAATACGGCGATGAGCTGGGGCAGAACGGATTGAGTTTCGCGCCCGCATCCGATTGTTTTTCCTCCGTGTTTCCAGACGGAACCTGGCTAGGCGTCAGCAACGATCTTGAGACGACTGCCAAACGCATCGAAGTTGTCAATGCAGACGATGCCAAGGCCTGGCGCGATCTGACCAGTGCATTTCCAGCCATGGCAGACCCACTCGTCGGACTGCTTGGCTCTCCTGCAAAAAAACGTGCATTTGCATATATCCTCTACAAGGAGTGGCGAAAGTCGGGCGCGGGTGGCGTGCTCGATCTGACGCGCTTCCTGATGTCATCACCGCGCGCCTGGCTGAACGAGACCTTCGTTTCACCGAAAGTACGTGCGCTGCTCGGCGCCTGGGGCATGCATCTGGATTTTGCGCCCGATATCGCGGGCGGCGCGCTGTTTCCTTATCTGGAAGGTATGGCGAACCAGGCGTTCGGCATGGTGCTCGGACAAGGCGGAGCGGGTTCCGCGATCACGGCATTGACCGCTACCCTCGAAAAACGCGGCGGATCGGTGACCTGCAACGCGGAAGTGACCCGGATACTGGTCGAAAACGGCGATGCGAAAGGCATTGAGCTTGCCGACGGACGCAAGATCATGGCGCGCAATGCCGTCATCGCGAATGTCGCGCCAAAGGCTCTTTTAAAACTCGCCGGAGAGACCGGGGATGCCCGCTACGATACCGGGCTCAAGAAGTTCGCCCATGCACCGGGGACGATGATGATCCATCTGGCGGTCGATGACCTGCCAGATTGGCAGGCCGGCGAGGAGCTCAAGAAATTCGCCTATGTCCACCTTGCGCCCGATGTCGACCAGATGGCCCGGACCTATGCGCAGGCGCAGGCCGGCCTCCTGCCTGATGAGCCGGTGATCGTATGCGGTCAGCCGACGGTGGTCGACCCAAGCCGCGCGCCGGAAGGCAAACATGTGCTCTGGCTGCAGGTCAGGATGGCTCCAGGCGACATCAAAGGCGACGCAGCAGGCCAGATCGCCGCAAGGGACTGGGACGGAGCGGCAGAACCGTTTGCGGAGCGTGTTCTGGATATTCTGGAACGCTATGCGCCTGGAACACGCTCAAAAATCCTGGGCCGTCATATTGTGACGCCCGCGATGCTGGAGGCTGACAACCCGAACCTGGTTGGAGGAGACCAGATTTGCGGGAGCCACCACCTGAGCCAGCATTTCATGTTCAGACCTGTTCGCGGCTTTGCCGACGGAAGCACACCAGTGGGGAACCTGTTCCACACTGGTGCTGCCGTCTGGCCGGGAGCAGGCACGGGAGCCGGGCCCGGATATCTTCTCGCGCAAAAGCTCGCCGGTTAGCGACAACGAAAACACGTCCGGCACATTGGTAAAAACGGGGAACAGGACAATGAAGGTTTCAAGACGCACGCTTTTAAAAAGTGCGGCCGCCAGCGGGGTGCTGACTGCCGTGGGAACACCCGCGTTTGCAAGCGACATCGACGAGCTTGTCATCGCCTATAACGTCAACCTGCCGAGCTGGGATCCGACGGTCGGTCCGTCCGCGGTGAACCCAACCATTCAGGGCATCTACCAGTCGGTGTTTGACATGTTCATCCACCAGAACCCCGACCTGAGCTTTGGCCCGGGCATCGTGACGGAGTGGGGCTGGAACGATGACAAGACGCAAATCTGGATGGACATCAGGGAAGGCGTCACCTGGCACAATGGCGATCCGCTGACGCCGGAAGATATCGTCTGGTCTCTGGAGAGGGCCGGCAATCCGGACACCGGCAACCCGATCCAGTTCATCTGGGGCAAGATCGGCAATTTCCAGATCGACGGCAATCGGGTTACCGCAGACGTCAAGGAATACGAACCCACAATCTTCAAGTGGATGAGTTTCCTGACAGGGTATGTGCTGCCGAAGAAATACTATGAGGAAGTCGGCGCGGAAGGGTTTGAGGCAAACCCGATCGGAACCGGTCCCTACATGGTCGACAACTTTGAGCGCAACGCGTTTGTGCGCCTGAAAGCCAACGAGAACTACTGGGGCGGAGCGCCGGAGTTCAAAACCGTCACGATCAAGTTCGTTACCGATGCTTCCAGCCGCACGTTCGAAGTGAGCTCGGGCAACGCGCACGTCACTCTGGAAATGCCGTATGAAGAGTTCGACCGGCTGAAAGAACAGGACGGCATCGTCGGCACCGCAGCCCCGATCTCCGACATCGGCATGATTTTCTTGAATGATGTCGAGCCGATGAACGACCCGAATGTGCGCATGGCGCTTGCCCATGCAATCGACAAGGAAACGATCATCGAGCGGCTGCTGTCCGGTTACGGCGTTGCCATCGATACGCTGCAAACGCCTGACTACACGGCTTACGATCCCTCGGTCACCGTTCCTTACGATCCGGAAAGGGCCAAGGAGCTTCTGGCCGCGTCCGGTTACGGGCCCGACAATCCGGTCACGTTCAAGATCCAGACGACACGCGGGTTCAAGCCCAAGGATTACGAGATAATCCAGGTGATCGTCGGTCTGTGGCGCAAAGTCGGTATCGAGGCTGAAATCGAAGTCTACGAGATCGCCAAGCACTTCGAGTTGCGGGCCGCCGACCAGCTGGCTCCGGCTGCCTTCTACAACTGGGGCAATGCCATCGGCGATCCGACGACCTCCACCGGCTTCGCCATGTTCGGCCCCTCCCCGCACTCCGTCTGGGATGGCGAGGATCTCATGCAGAAGATCCTGCCGCTTTGGGGTGAGGCAGACGAAGACAAGCGCATCGCAGGCTGGAAGGAAGTCGACAAATTCATTGCCGACAACGCCCTGGTGCTGCCATTGATCCAGTATGTGCAACCCATCCTGCACAGCGATCAGGTCAAGGTCACGCCACATGCATCGGGCGCATTGCTGCCGCATCTGATGACTCGTTCCTAAGCCGGAAACACCGGCTCGCCTTCGCCGCAGTACCCAGCTTGCTTGCTCCTTAGGGTGCTGCGGCGGCTCTTTGTCCGAGTTGAAGGGTAAATTTTCGTCACATGCCATTCGTGCGTGCACTGCTGACGCGCTTTGCGACAACACTGGTCACTCTTTTAGGGGCGGCCATTATCGTTTTTGTCGTGATCCGTATCGTTCCGGGCAATCCGATCGCCATGATGCTGCCGCCCGGCGCGACGGAGGCGGATATCGATCGCCTGAAAACGCTTTACGGCCTCGACAAGAGCATCCCGGAACAATTCTGGATCTGGCTTGTCAACGTGCTGCAAGGGGATTTCGGAACGTCCATCACCTCCCGCCAACCCGTGTTCGACCTAGTGACCGGACGGTTGCCAGCAACACTGGAACTCTCGCTGATGGCGCTCCTGATCGCGATCGCACTCGGAGGGGCAGCCGCGCTCACGGCCACCTTGTACCGGGGAACCAAAGTCGAGGGCGGTATCGACGTTGCCGGCGGCGTCGCGCTGTCACTGCCGGATTTCCTCTGGGGGCTAGCACTGATCCTGGTCCTGGGTGTCGTCTGGCCGATCTTCCATATTTCAGGCCGGGTATCGCCTTCCCTCGGTTTCGACTTTCAGTCCAACTTCTATTTGCTTGAAGCTTTGGTCCGCCTTCGTTTCGACGTCGTCATCGATCTGCTCGGACACATGTTGCTGCCTGCGCTCGCGCTCGCGATCCCGCTTGCGGCAATCATTCTGCAGCTCTTAAAGCAATCGCTGAAAGAGTGCATGCACGATGACTATATCACGCTTGCGCGCACCAAGGGGTATTCGGAAACATCGATCATCACACGTGACGCCCTGCCGAACGCGATCCTGCCGACGCTGACGCTTATCGGCGTTCAATTCACGTTTCTGATCGGCGGCACGGTCATTATCGAACGCCTGTTTTCCTATGAGGGGCTGGGGAACATGGCCATCGATGCGGTGATCAACCGCGACCTGCCGCTGATCCAGGGCATCGTACTGGTGTTCGCGCTGCTCTTTACACTCGTCAATCTGCTGGTGGACATGACATACGCTGCGCTTAACCCGAGGCTGCGCCATGCCTGACGCGCGAGGACAAATCCGCCGGTTGCCCGGCCTGCGTCTGTGGCTGAGTGGGGGCTGGCTTCTCCTGCTGGTGCTTGCGGCGATCTTTGCGCCGATGATCAGCCCGCACGACCCGCTAGAACAGGATCTGTTCGCGGCGCGGCTGCCACCCTTTTGGGAACAGGGGGCGGATCCCGCCTATCTTCTGGGGACGGACTCACTTGGACGCGATCTGCTCAGCCGGATGCTTTACGGGGCCCGGCTCGCACTGACAGTCGCGCTCGTTGCCGGGACGCTGACCTGTCTCGTTGGCGCGACGCTCGGGCTGATTGCCGGTTACTACCGCGGATGGGCTGATCTTGTGATCTCTCGACTGGTCGATATCTGGATGGCGTTTCCGCCAGTCCTCTTTGCGATCCTCCTTATTGCGGTTTTGGGCACCGGTCTCACGTCTATCATCATCGCGATCGTCGTGATCGACTGGACGCGCTTCTCCCGGGTCGTGCGCGCCGAAGCCATGAGCCAGGGCGCGATGGACTATGTGGCCTCGGCGCAGGTCGCCGGGCGCACCCGTCTCGGGATTGCGCTTGCCGAAATTCTCCCCAATGTGCTGCCCACGATCGTCGCCCTGCTGACGTTGGAAATGGGCATTGCGGTGATCGTCGAGGCTATCCTGAGTTTCGTGAATCTTTCCATTTCGACCGACCAACCGACCTGGGGCGGCATGATCGCAGAGGGGCGTACATCGATCTACCAGGCGTGGTGGGTGCTTGTGTTCCCTCTCTTTGCGCTTTTCCTGACAGTGCTCAGCTTTTCCCAACTCGGTGAGGGCCTGAAAGACTATTTCGATCCGGTGCTGCGATGAGTTACCTCGCTATCCAAGACCTGACGGTCCGGCTGAAAAACGGCGTGCCCCTGCTGCGCAAGGTCTCGCTTGAGGTAGAGGCCGGCGAGGTGCGCGCACTTGTCGGGGAGAGCGGCGCCGGCAAGAGCATGATCGGCAAAGCCGTGCTTGGTATCCTGCCGCGCGCCGCCCGGCTCACCGGAGGCAAAATCCTGCTTGACGGCGAGGACCTTCTAACCTTACCGCCGAAAGCACGACGGGAACGGATCGGCGCAAAGGCCGCCCTGATTCCTCAGGATCCGCTCACGGCACTCAATCCGTCCCGCAAGATCGGCCCGCAGATCATAGACCGGCTTGTCGACATTCTGGGCTGGAAACGGCCGGAGGCCGAAGCGCGTGCGCTGGAACTGCTTGATGAGGTGCACATTCAGGACCCCGGCCGCGTCATGAAATCCTATCCGCACGAATTATCCGGCGGCATGCGTCAGCGCATCCTGATCGCCTCCGCCTTTGCGGCCGAACCCAAGCTCATCATAGCGGATGAGCCGACAACGGCGCTTGACGTGACGGTGCAAAAACAGATCCTCAAACTGATCCGGGAGATGCAGGAGCGTCACCAAACGGCACTGCTTTTCGTAACCCACGATCTCGGCGTCGTATCCAAGGTCAGCCAGTCGCTGACGGTCCTTTATGCCGGCAAGGTGATCGAGGACACGAGCGTGCGTGCCTTTTTCGAAGCGCCTGCGCACGCCTACTCTCGCGCGCTCTTGGCAGCGACACCCAAATACACCGATCCGGACGGCTCGCTGATGCCGGTCCCTGAATCAATCATCGCCGAGGTGGAACGGGAAGTGGCCGCCTTCGATGCGCAGTTGAACGGGTGAATGCCGCCGTGAGTGATCAGATTTACAAAGTGCAGGATCTGAAGGTCTCTTTTCCGGACCTTTCCAAAAAACCGCTGTTCGGCGCGGCCCCTCGCACGCAAGTGCTGAAAGGGCTGACATTCGATGTCGCAAGGGGTGATGTTCTGGGCATAGTCGGAGGTTCGGGCTCGGGCAAATCGACGCTTGGCCGCGCGATGATCCGCCTGCTTGAACCGGACAGCGGATCGATCCGTTTTGAAGAAACCGAAATTGCGCATCTGAGCGAAGACGACCTCCGGCCCTTGCGCAAACGTTTTCAGATGATCTTCCAGGACCCGATGTCCTCGCTCAATCCGCGCCGGCAGGTCGGCGGCATCATTGCAGGTCCTTTGCGCCTTCAGGGTTTCGACACCATCAAGGCTAGGGTCGGCGAAGCGCTCGAGATGGTCGGCTTGCCGAAGAGTTTCGAGACACGCTACCCGCACGAACTTTCCGGCGGCCAGCGGCAGCGCGTCGGCATTGCGCGCGCCATCGCTCTAAAACCGGATTTCATCCTGGCCGACGAGATCGTTTCAGGGCTTGATGTTTCCTCGCAAGCCCAGGTTCTCAATCTTCTGGAACAGTTGGTGCGCGAGCTTGGGCTCACGCTTGCCTTTGTCAGCCACGATCTGTCGGTGATCCGGCGCCTGTGCTCGCGCATTCTGGTGCTTCACCAGGGCGAGATTGTCGAAAACGCGCCGACTGCGGAGCTTTTCGACGATCCTCAGGCGGACTATACGCGGACGCTTCTTGATGCAATCCCGCTACCTGATCCGGATCAGGTCTGGGCTTAGTTTTTCGTTTGCGAACGACCGAGCGCGGCAAGGACCTGCAAAGCGATCTGACGGTTCACACCGCCCTCTGAACAAGCCTGATCGAGCTTTTCAAGAACCCGTTCCGTGAAAAAGCTTGGCCCTGTCCGGCCCAACAGCAGCGCCAACTCAGCCCAGAGTGCCCCGCTTTCGTCAAACGTGGCATCAACAAGACCGTCGATCATGCCCGGATCACCCTTGCGGCAAACGAACCCGAGCGCCGCGCGCCGTGTTTCCCGGTTTACCGATCGAAGGAAAGCCGGGATCCGCTCGGGGACGACGTTCCTTTTTTCAAATGAACAAAGTGCAGCAACGCGAACCGTGTTGTCTTCGTCCTCAAGCGCGTTTTCAAGGACAGGATGCGCGTGATCCGCCGGCGCGCATGACAGAAGATCAAGATACGCCGCCCGGGCAGGAGGGTGGTTTTCTGGCGGCATCTCGGACATCCGGGCCCACTCTGATAGCTCCAGCAAAACGCCTTTGCTGTGCCGATGCGACAGGGACGTCAGCGCCGCGGTCCGCAATTCATCATCGCGGGCTTCGAGAGCCTCAAGCAGGACGGAGGTAAACGCCGTGTGCGTCAGCTCACCAATGAGCCTGACCGCAATCCTGCGGATATCGATGGCGGTGTTCGGAGCAACGTCAGGCCGCACGCGCTTCTTTTTAAGTGTCGACTGCGCCAGCTCGAGAAACTTGAGGTCTTCATCCGACAGGTCGATCTTTTCTTCCTGAAACTGGGCCTGTTCCTCATCACCCTGAAGGATGGCGGCGAGTGTGCTTTGCGGAAAGGCGACAATCTCGGCAGTCTCTTCCTGCTCGATACCGTTCTCTACCGGTTCCGGCAGATCGTCGGTTTCTTCGGGCGTTCCTTCAAGCTCATCGGTGGCTTCAGGCTTCCGGTAGTCACTCAGCCTGACCGGCTCTTCGGTTTCTTCCTGCGGGACGATGTTACCTTCGCGGTCCAGCACAATGCGGTTTTTGCTTCCGCCGTCATCGTCGCGGGCGCGCGCGCCGAACTGCTTTTCCTCTTCGTTTTCATTGTCCTGGTCTTTGTTCTGTTCGCTGTCTTCAGGCGCCAGGTCTCCGCGTGCGGCCAGGAGCAGCATGGCGGCCGCATTGTCGGCGACTGATCCGTCGCCTTCGGAAAGATCAGCAAGCGACGCAAGCGCCGACAATCGAACTGACTGGCTCTTGGAGGTTATCCCGTCCGTGAGCGGTTCCAGCACTTCCGGCCGTGCAAAATTCGCGAGTGTCGATAAAACCGCACGCTGGATTTCGGGTTTGGAGTTGTGTTTTTGAATGTCGAGAAGCAGGTCAAGTGCGTCTTCATGTTCGCTTCGACCCAACACGGTCACGAGCGCACAGACGATTTCAACCGTCTCGCTTCTCACTGCCGACCGCAGGTGGGAAACCAGCTTCGCTGTCCGGCTGGCGTTCAACCGTTCCCCGTCAAGACGTGTGACGGCCGCAAGTCGAACCGACTTGTCCTCGTCGGCAAGAGCGAGACCGATCAGGTCATCGGTCCCGATCGTCGGAGACTTTGCCGCTGCGAAAGCCCTTATCTTCGCGGACGCGTCATCAATCATCTGCTGATCGTTCGGGTCCGCTCCACGTTCCAACAGTGTCTCAAGGGCTGCGAGCCTGACGTCCTCCTGTGCGTCCCGCGCCAGGGCTTCCAGTGCCTTCACGGCCATGGCGTCTTCGGACCCTCCCAGGGCCCGGGCGGCGCGTTCCCGCTGCCTTACATCCGGGCTTTGACCCGCATCTATGAGGGCCAGCAAACCCGGACGACCGAGCCCGGCGAACGCCTCCAGAACCTCACGCCAGACGTCCTGACCGAATTCATCATTTGCCGCTGACAGAAGCTCCTCGACCGCCTCTTCGATACCAAGCCTGCCTATGGTTCTGATGACTTCCTTCTGGACATCCAGCCAATCGTCCCAGTCGGCGACATCGTCTTCCCAGGCGACAGTATCTTCACACCTGTCCAGAACCAGCTTGCGCAACAATGGCTCTGCAAGATCACGGTCTTCCAGGCAAAGTCCTTGCAACGCCTCGACTTTCGCCTCGCTAACAGGGTCGTTCTCAAGGCTCCACAGGAAGTCCTTGCCGAGGTTCTTTTCTTCCAGCTTTACCAAGGCCTGCAAGGCATCGACGCGAACATCGGGATCGTCATTGCGCAATGCCTCCCGGAGCGCTTCGCGCGCTGATGCAAATGACCAAGCGCCAATCGCTTTGATGGCCAGGCATTGCTCGGCGGGACTTCCCGATCCTGCAATTTTCAGCAAGTTGTCCTGGATGTCCTGGTCCAGCGTGATCGTGTCGATAGCGTCTGGAACTGCTGAATAGTCTAGGGTCATGTCTGAAGAACCTGTTCCGTTTTCTTGCCGCAAAATTTAAGGCGGGAACATTGGTCCCCGCCTTGATCTTGATCAGTCTTTCCGTTCGCCCTTACGCAATATCGCGGCGGGCAAAGGACATGGAACGGTAACTGGTCTTATAGGGGGACGTGCCGATCTTGCGGATCCGGCCAACACCCATTTTGTAGTTGTAGTTACCGCTGATCCAGTCGACCACGCGTCCGGACAGAGCGTTCGCGGGCTGCGCCGTATGCAGGAAGTCCATATAGAGGAGCCCCTTCTTCACGGCGGGTGTCACGATGGCAACTGCCGTTATCGCGGCTTCTGTCAGCTCGATATGCCCGTGCTCCATCAGCTTGGTGAACTGGAAGTCGTCGCCTTCCACGCCGATGATCGTATCCTTTTGAACCGGGATCCGGTCGGAATAGAGCATGACGTAGTCACCGTTCTCTATGCCTCTGGCGGCAGCGTCGTCAGGATGGATCTCAACCCAGTTCTCCGGCCAGCGCTGAACGATGTAAGGACGGCGGCGGTCATCATAACCGGACTGCCAGCGTTCGTTGATGCGGCCTGAGGTGACCCACAACTCGTCGTCTTTCGGCTTCAACCATGCCCAGTAGTCGGAGAACAGGCTCCATGGAGACTTCTGGATGTTGCATTTGCCGGTCTGCGAGTTGAAGTGCGTCAACTTCTTGCCGAGGCGGTTGGCGCCGGACGGCCCGTCTGCGGGCAATTCACGTTGCGTGTCATGCAGACGCTTGGTGCCGACCAGCGTTCCGTCGTCCTGCAGAAGGACCGGACCCTGGATGCCGTTGGTACCGAATTCGGCGAACTTCTCGTGCAACGTCTTGCCTTCGCGCTGTGCGACGACCTTGACGTTGAAGAAGTCCTTGCGGCTTCCTCTTGAGAAGCGAGCCCCTTCCTCAAGCACCTCGTTGGAGTTTTTCCAATCGAAGCCCTTGTAGCCCATGGCTGTTGCCAGCTTGGCAATGATCCACCAGTCCGGTTTTGCTTCTCCCGGTGCATCGTAGAACTTCGGATAGAGCCGGAGGCGGCGCTCTCCGTTGGCGCGGGTGAAGGTATCCTCGCCCCAGCCTGCAGCCGGGAAGACTATGTCGGCATAACGGGCACCGATCGGATCGACCAGGTAGATGTCCTGGTTGACAACCACCATACCGCCGCTGTCGACGCGCCGTTTCAGCGTATCGATGATTTCCTGCTTGTCGAACGAGCTGATCTGATGCGGATTTTCCACGGTCAGCTCGTTGAACTTGGCCGCGAGCGACTGCGATCCGCACATGGACTGGATCCAGGTGTTGCCGATCACGTGAGCGAAGCGGGTGTGACCGGACATCAGATAGCGGTCGGTGTCCATCGCACGGCGACGGCGGCCCGGCAGCTTCTCAGGCGATTTGTTGCGCGGATATTTGCCACCACGCAGACCACCCCTCTGGTGACCACCGGCGCGGCCGATAACCTGACCCGGACGTCCACCGGCACCGACGATGATGCCGAGTGCGGATATCGCCTGGGTATTGCCCGTGTTGTTCGACCAGTAGAAGCCCTTCTCGATCATGACCGATGTTTTCGGACGCGAGCCGTCTTCTTTCGGCTTGGCCATCCATTCAGCGGCAGTGTAGATCTTCTGGACGTCGATCTGAGCGATCTCGGCAGCCGTTTCGGGAGCAAACTCGTCCTGAGACAGGAGCCATTCCTTCCAGTCCTCGAAGCCGGCCGTCTGGAACTTGCCCCAGGTGGTCCGCCACTGCCAGGGCGTGTTACGCGTACCCTGACCGAAGCCTGAAGAGCTTTCCCACTTGTTGTTGACCCATTTCTGGATCCAGTCGCTGTCTTCCCAGCCGTTTTCAACAATGACCCGGGCAATCGCATTGACGACCAGAAGATCGGTACCGGGCTGGATGTCCAGCCACATGCCGCCGTTCTTTTCCGCATAGGCAATGCCGCCGGTCTTGCGCGGCACCATGAAGATCGCTTTCTGACCGTTCTGAATGCCAGGCATCATCCAATCCGTGAACAGGATGGTCTTGGTTTCATAAGGATCAGTGCCGCAAACGAGCAGCGTTTCGGCGTCGCGCCAGTCTTCATAAGACGGGCCGAAATTGTCGAAGCCCGCATCCCGGAAACCGGGCGTTGATGTCACGTCGGACGGCGTGTCATGGAAGGTGAAGTTGGCCGTGTTGACGCTGTTCAAGGCATATTTCGTGATGGCGTAGGTGTTTTCCATGTAGCCGTACGAGAATGTCTTGACGCAGTAGGCATTTTCGCCATGCACCTTGATCACGTGCTTGCCGACCTCCGCCGCGATTTCCATCGCGAAGTCCCATGTAACCGGCATCAGGACGCCGAACATGCGGATCATCGGAGATTTCAGACGGTCACGCGTCGGGGTCTGAGGATTATAGACCTTCTGCGCCAGAGCGCCGCCGCGAATGGAGGAGTTGCCGAGCAGATTGACGTGTTCGGTGTCCTTGTCGGGGATGATGATAACGTGATGCGGCTCGCCGTCATGCAGAACCACATTGTATTGGTTCGGCGCAACCCAAGGGCCGAGCGGATCGACCGGGAAGTCGACACCGAACGCGTTTTCGTCCGCCTTCTCGCCACCGACTTTGCCGCCCTTGACGGGCCAGCGGTAGATCTTGTAGCCGCAAGCGACAATGCAGTAGTCGCACGCGGTCGAGATCACATCCGCGTCGACCGGCGGCAGTGGGATATTCGTCTCAGGGATATAATAGGGTGTGGACATGATCGCTCTCCTCAGCCCTTGAGATTGTCGTAGCGGCCATAGATCAGGCCGAACATGCCAACGGCGTAGATGTCATCTCCGTCGACTTCCAAAAGCACTTGAGGAAGGCTCTGGTAAGCTTGTCCGGAGATGAAGATGCCGTGACGTGTCAGATCGAACGTGGTCAGGTGCAGCGGGCATGGCCCAAGCACCTTGTCCTCGGATTTGTAGGTGCCCTGAAGCGGGCCGCCCTGGTGGGTGCAGGTGTAGTTGAACGCAACTACGTCCTTATCCGGGCCGATGCCGCCCCCGGCCTCGCGGCCGAGCTTGACCAGCATCGATTCCGAGTAGGCACCCTCGTCGGGATAGGTGAAGTCGAGAGGTTCGTCCTCCTTGAGCTCGGAAAGCTTGCCGATCAGCTTGCGTTCATAGGTCGAAACGACTGCAGGAACCTGGGCTGATGCGGGGCCGGCCTTCAGAGCAACCATGACCGTAAAGGTCGTGATGCCCGAAGTCAGCAGGAACTGGCGCCGGTTCATCAGGCAGCGCTTACCCGTCTTGGCGACGTCCTTGGGGCCGTTGATGGCTTCGATCAGGGCCGGATCGATCGGGTTTTGATGTTTCGTCATAATCCGTCTCCTTAGTTCGAAGCCGCCGGAAGAACGTCATAGTCGGGGAGTTCTGGCTCCTCCATCACGATGCGTTCGCCGGAGAGGCTTTCCAGGAAGGCCACGAGATCGGCCTTTTCGGCATCATCCAGCCCCAGTGGCTTGATGAGTTCGCTCTTGGTCTCGGCGAACTGGTTCTCGCCGCCACCCTGGTTGTAGAACTCGACCACGTCTTCAAGGGTCTCGATCATGCCGTTGTGCATGTAAGGCGCTGTGTACATTGTGTAGCGCAGCGACGGCACGCGGAACTTGCCGAGGTGGTTCTTGTCCTTGGCACGGAAGTAAGCACCCGGATCGTCCTTGTAGGTCCGGTACATCTCTTCCGTGGAGCCTTTTGCGTAAAGCTCGTAGCGGAATGTGATCTGAGCGAGCTCGTCGTCTTCCCAGCCATCGTAGGCCGGGACGCCAAGATTGTAGTACTTCTGGTTGCTCAGCAGCGCGCCGCTGTGGCACTGCGAGCACCCTGCCTTGCCGGTGAAGAGATCCAGACCGCGTTTTTGCGCATCGTCCAGAGCCGCATCGTCACCGCGCATATAGTTGTCGAAAGGCGTATCGGTTTGAACGAGCGTGCGTTCAAAGGCAGCAATTGCCATCCATGCATGGCTCAGGCGCGGGTATTCGGTTCCGAAGACATCCTTGAACCGCTCGCGATATTCGGGAATGAACGCGAGACGGGATTCCATCATGTCTGCTTCGCCGTTCCCGGCGACTGCACCCGTTGCGGCGGACTTGGCCTGCGCTTCCAACGACTTCGATGATCCCGCCCAGAACAGGTTGCCGTAGTAGGCCGAGTTGATGACCGTCTGGGAGTTCCGCCAGTGGACCGTTCCCGGATATCCGAGCGAAATCTTGTCCGGGAAATCCCAGCCGGCATCGGGCAGGTGGCAGGCCGAACATGGCATGGCGCCGTTGCCCGACAGGCGCGGATCAAAGAACAGCATCTTGCCGAGCTCGATCTTTTCCGGCGTTTGCGGGTTGTCGGCCGGGATCGGCGGGTCGCCGAGCGGCGCAAGTTCTGAAGGCCGGTCGGCAGCAATGGCTCCGGTGGCAATGGCAAGCACGGAAGCGCCTGCAAGTGCCCATGCGGAGACGGTTTTCTTCATGGCTTTTGACATGATCCTGTCTCCTCAGTTGGTCGCATTTTTCCAGTCGGGAACGACTTCGTAACCGTAGTCATCCTGTTCCCAGACGTAGGCGGGTTGGTTGTAGCTGTCGCCGGAAAGCGATTTCAGGAACTCGACAAGGTCAGCTTTCTCGCCCCGGGTCAGCTCCAGAGGTTTCAGGCGCGGATCCTTGTTGGGATCGTCGCCGCCGCCCTGATTGTAGAACTCGATAACGTCTTCCAGCGTCGCCAGCATGCCGTTGTGCATGTAGGGCGCGGTGTATGTCAGCTCGCGCAAGGTCGGTGTCATGAACGTGCGCTTGGAACCTTCCTTGTGATCGCGAACATAAGCGCCAAGGTCTTCGCGCTGGTTCATGTAGTTTTCGACACCCATGAACTTCGCGTAGGCGACATAAGTCTGATGCCGCAACGGATCGGTCCATATGTCCGGATTGTTGGGCACGCCAATGTTGTGCGGCAGGTCGTCGGTGAACCGGTCACCGGAGTGACAGGCGGTGCAGCCAGCCTTACCCTTGAAGTTCACGTAACCGCGTTTTGCGGCTTCGCTCATTTCGCCGGTGTCGAACGGTGCTCCCGCGGAGGCGATCGATTTCAGGAATTCCTGCAATGCCGAACGTGCGCCGCCGTTGGACGGCTCCCCTTTTCCAGCGGCCTTGAACATCTCGACATAGACCGGATCCTGCTTCAGACGCTCCTGCATCATCCGCATGTCCATGTTCATGATGTAGTCTTCCGTAATCATTTCACGGGAGACGTCGTTCAGGTTGGTTCCGAGACGACCATCATGCAGCCATGCGGCGCGCTGGCCGACATTGGAAAGGGTCGGCGTGTTCCGGAAACCCTCGGAACCGCTGTAGGCGGTCGACAGGGCTTGCCCGTCGGTAAAGGCGAGATCCGGCTGATGGCAGGATGAACAAGATAGATTGGTGTCACCGGACAGGCGCGCATCGTAGAAGAGACGCTTGCCGAGTTCGGCCAGCTCGGGATTGACCTCCATCGGCGTCACAGGACCCTGGTCGGCGGACCAGGCTGCCGTGGTGGCTAATAGCAGAGCTGCAAGACTTGCAGTAAGGCGCATAGGACCCTCCGTGGTGGAGGGGAGTATTAGGAAGCGGTCAGCCCTTTATCGGGTGATCGCGAAACTCCCCCATCACGGCGAGTATTCACTTGTTAAAACCAACATCATTGATTGCAATCAGTCCGCTGTATTTTTGAGTAATCCTACGTAGCAACGAGCGACATTTGCTATATTCATAAATTCGAAAATTCAAAATTATCAAACGTTTGCACTATTTGATTTTACTCAATTGGAGATGTCAGGACTGACCCTATAGTTTCCGCAACTTCGGGGGACACACATGCGAACCATGAACGGACTGCCAGTTGATGCTTGCGGTGATGATCAAGTCGCCGGCAATCTATGCAGCCTGGAACACAGCTGTGGTTTTCATTCGCAAAACTGTATCTGCGCGACGCTCCGCTCTACTTTCGGAATGGATCTTCCAAAAGGTGCGCACCGGTTCGCGCTTGCGACCGGACAGGAAATCGAACCCGATACGCTTCCCAATTCTCCGGTGATCGGCGTGTTGACCGGAGCCGTTGGCATCGTTGCCCATCTCAGCGACGGCAGACGCACCATAACGGGGCTCTTTTTACCAGGTGACTACATCAATCTCGCCTCTTTGAAACGCCAGTTCGACGGAACGATCACGGCACTTGCGCCAAGCGCTGTCCAGGTGATGGAACATCTGGTTTTCGAAAAGGTGCTGGACCGTTCAAACTCGGCAAGAGAGCACTTCATCGATCAGACAAACAACTTTCTGTTTCGGCTTCTCGACCACAGCAACGACCTGGCCAAGAAGACGCCGGTCGAACGCATTGCGGCATTTATCTTCGAGCTCAAAAACCGGATGCTACCGCGCAAGGATGATCAGTTCAACGCGATTTCCATACCGTTCGGACGTCGCGATATCGCTGACTATCTCGGCCTCCAACCGGAGACGGTAAGCCGCTGTTTCACCACGCTGACCCATGAGGGGGTCATCAGTCTTCCTGAGGCGGATCTCATCATGATTGAAGATGTCCGCCGTCTACGCCTGATCGCCAACGGAGGCCGGCCGCGCAAACGCGGAAACTGAAGAGGACAGCAAATGACCCAGGAAAAACCTCTCGCCGCAATCAGATACAGCCAGGGCATGGATGTGGACCCGGCATTCGATACATTTGTCGACAAGCTGCGAACGCTTGGCCTGAGGCCTGCAGGCTTCCTGCAACGACAGGAGCCGGACGGTCCCGGTTGTTGTCCGGTCTCACATCTGGAGGATCTGGCCAGCGGCACGAAAACACGGATAACCCAACCGCTCGGGTCGGGGTCGACCGGATGCAGACTTGATCCCGGTGCCCTTGCGAATGCTGCAGAATGCATCACGCGACAACTCGATAAGCGGCCTGACCTGCTTATTCTGAACCGTTTCGGGCGGGGCGAAGCCGAAGGCAGGGGCTTCCGCCCGGCGATCGAGCGCGCGGTCGACCTTGGAATACCCGTGCTGACGGCGGTCAAGGACCGCTACATACCTGCCTGGCAGGAATTCAGCGTCGATTTGGCAGAAGAATTGGCCGCCGATCCGGAACAAATGCTCGCCTGGTTGCTTCCGCAGCTTCGGCAGGTCCCAGATCCCCTGATGGCATTGGATGTGCTGCGAGGCACGACCCAATGAGTATGTTCCCGGTCAGAATGGCAACATCTGTCTTGGTATCATTCCTGCTTTTCGGAACAGCATTCGCGCAAACCGAAATTAAGAGCCAGGACATCGACCAAATCACCGATCCGGCAGCGGAAACCGTTCTCGACATGTTCAGGTTCGAACCGGATTTCGTCGCGCTCCCGCTCGGTGGACGCGTTACGTTCAACAACTCGCGCGGCCAACACACTGTGCACAGCGTGAAGGGACTAATCCCGGAAGGTGTTGAAGCCATATCCATCGCAAACACGGCCTCGGAAACACGAACGATGGATGTCCCAGGGCTCTATGTGCTCTCCTGCAAGGTTCACGGCCGCTACGGCATGGTGATGCTGATCGCCGTCGGTGAGCGGGGGACCTGGAAAAACCCGCCTGACAGCTGGACGAAAAAGATGTCTGGCAGAGGGGGCGAAAAACTCGATCTTCTTTTGACCAAACTCGACGAAACGATGCCCAGATGACGGTCGATCCGAAACACAAGACAAATGATGACTGCCGCAAGCGGGACCCTGAGCGGCAGAACAGGCTTCTCAGGGACCAGTTCGGCAGGACCGCAACTTATCTGCGCCTCTCAGTGACGGACCGATGCGACCTGCGCTGTACATACTGCATGGCGGAGAACATGACTTTTCTGCCGCGCAAGGATCTGTTGTCGTTGGAGGAGCTTTACCGGCTGACGACGATCTTCATGGAGCATGGCGTGCGCAAGATCCGCCTGACCGGTGGTGAACCGCTGGTTCGAAAAAACGTTATGAGCCTCTTTGAGAACCTGTCCCGGCACCTTGCAAATGGCGACCTGGACGAAGTAACCCTCACGACGAATGGCTCGCTCCTGTCGCGCTACGCCCGTGATCTTGCCCGTTTTGGCGTCAAACGTGTGAATGTCTCGCTCGACACTCTGGACGGTGACCGTTATCGGGCCATCACCCGATGGGGCTCGATTAACCGCGTGTTTGCGGGGCTCGACGCAGCACAGGATGCCGGGCTGCATGTCAAACTCAACGCCGTTGCGCAAAAAGGCGCGTTCGAAAAAGAGCTGAACGACCTGATCAGATTCGCTCACGGCCGGGGAATGGACCTGACGCTTATCGAAGAAATGCCGCTTGGCGGTGCCGCTTCCTGCAGACATTCCAGCTTCCTTTCACTCGCCGACCTGCGTCACAGACTTGAACAAGAATGGTCACTTGAGCCTCTTGCCGTGACAACAGGCGGCCCTGCGAAATATGTCCGGATCTCGGAGACCGGCGGTCGCCTCGGCTTCATCACCCCAATGTCCTGCGATTTTTGTTCCGACTGCAACAGGATCAGGCTGAGCTGCACAGGTGAACTCTACACCTGCATGGGACAGGAAGGCGGGCTGTCGCTGCGCGACGCGCTCCGGCAGTCGGATGGGAACGAAATCGTCGCCCAGCTCCTCCGCCAAAAGGTGTTCGAAAAACCCTCCGGGCACGATTTCCTGATTGAAGACCGCCAAGTTCGCGGCCTTACCCGCGCCATGTCGACACTTGGGGGCTAGACATGCGTATCACCATTCTAACCATTTCGGACCGCGCGAGCCGAGGGGACTATGAAGACCTCAGCGGTCCGGCAATTGAGAGCTGGCTTCGGCGCGCGGTCAATACACCCATGGAGATTGAGCGGCGGATCGTGGCCGACGGACGGGACATTGTGCGCGATGCCCTGATCGGGCTGTGCGACAATGATGAGGTCGGCATGATCCTCACGACCGGAGGCACCGGCCCCGCACCGCGCGATCTGACCCCTGAAGCCATGCAGGACGTTGTCGAAAAACCGCTTCCAGGCTTTGGCGAGTTGATGCGGCGCACGAGCCTTGACTACGTTCCAACGGCCATTCTGTCCCGTCAGGAAGCCGGTGTGCGTGGCAAGACCTTCATTTTGAACCTGCCTGGTTCCCCCTCGAGTATCGAGGTGTGTCTGAATGCGGTTTTCGCAGCCGTGCCATACTGCCTTGAACTGATTGGCGCCGGGTATCTGGATACGGATCCCAAAATCCTGAAATCGCACCGCCCCGGACGCTAGGGTACGGACCCATAAATGAGGCCGAAATGGTTTGAGGCGGCTTGCTTCTCATCAAGGCGCGAAAGCGCAGGAAATGTGCTTCATTTTAAAGCCTTTCGCAACGCGGAGGAGGAGCAAGCCGGTCAAATCCGAAGGACATGGAAATGGCTTCACCCCGTGGCGTCAGCGTGCTCGACCGGGCAGGAAGCCCGCTCCGCGCACCCCTCTTAACGGGATTTCGCCATTTCACATGCCATTTCAGTCTCATTTATGGGTGCGCACCCTAGGGCGACGTCTGAACTGCGACCGGAGCAAGCCTTGCTTCAATCAGGTTCTCCGGCCGAATACCTCACAAACCCATATCGGTGCGGAACGGGTAAAATTCCAGCCGACCGCCGGGTTCGACAAGGTCTTTGTCAGCACCGATTGCCCCCAGACCGTCCGCCTCGATGAGAGGCATCAGTCTCGCCGATCCTGCGCGGCCCGTTTTCTCCAAAAGTGGGAGACCTTCCTCACTCATGCCGACAATGTTGCATGGGAAGAATTCATGCCGTCCGGCACGGCGTTGCCAATGGAACGCAGCCTTGGCGGATATAACGCGGGGCGCGGGGCGCGAGGCCCCTGCCAATCCATCAAGGATTGGCCTGCCGACAAGCAGGAAATCGACGAAACACGCCAGCGGGTTGCCGGGCAAACCCAGATAGACGGCGGACCCTATCCTGCCCAGCGCGACCGGCTTGCCGGGCTTGATTGCCATGCGCCAGCTTTCAATGGTTCCTCCGGCCTCGATCACGGCGGGCTTCAGATGATCTTCCTCGCCTACCGAAACGCCGCCTGATGTTATGACGAGGTCATGGGCCTGCGCGGCATCTTTCAGCGTGCGGACAATCGCCTCGCGGTTGTCGGGGACGATACCAAGGTCCGTAACGGTTACATTGCCGGACGACAAAAGCGCGCGCAGCATCGGACGGTTGGTGTCGAAGATATGACCCGGCCCCATACCGACGCCGGTGTCCCGCAGTTCATTGCCGGTCGAAAAGATGGCGACCTTTATTTTCCTGACGACGCAAATGCTCGGATAGCCGCTTGCCGCCATCAGAGCAGTGTGCCGGGCATCAAGCCGGGTTCCTGCCCGCACCAGCGTGTCGGAGGCCCGAACATCCTCACCAACACGCCGAATATTGTCACCATCGGGCACATCGAAGCTGGGTGTCACGCTTCCGCCGGCAACGTCCGCGTGCTCCTGCATAACGACAGAACGTGTGCCCATGGGTGTTGGCGCGCCTGTCATGATCCGCATGGCTTCGCCATCTGCAATGGCTTCCTTTGAACAGTCACCGGCGATCCTGCGTCCGACGATGCGGAAGGATTTTTGACCGCTACCGCCAAGAGCATAGCCATCAACGGCGGAGTGTTCGTGGATCGGCAGAGAAAAAAGGGAAATCGTGTCGCCGGCGCTCACACGCCCGGTCGCCTCAGGAAGCTGCACATTTTCCGTTTCATCAATTGCGGAACACAGGTCCAGCGCCCGTGCGACTGTTTCTTCTATGGTCGACAGTCCGCTTTCAGCAGTGTTGCTGCAGCAATCTAAACTGGAATCCGTTTCCATCTTATCCAACCCCGGGAAGCCATCACGCCCGAAACAAGCGATGAGGCAGGGTAGGACATTCGTTGGCTAAAGCGCTTGATTTCAATCAACTTCGCAGAGGAACGTCGCTGGATTAAAGATCAAGTTCATAGTGCCTGATAAAGTCCGCGTCAGGCACCACACCGTGCCCGGAACCGGCCGGGATGGTGACATAGCCGCCGGATGACTTGACCTGGCCCTGAATATCGAGCGGCTCCTGCAACAGATCATCCCGGAACTTGTTGTCCGTCGTATCGAACTCCAGCATCGGTTCCCACGGATGAAGCCCGCCCGGTATCGCCGGCATCGCCGCCAAAAGCTGGATATTGGTGGCAACTGCGATGGCGGATCCCCAGACGTGATTGATCACGGGCGTGAAGTGGGCGTGGCAGAGCGCAAGAACGCGCAGATATTCGCTGACCCCACCGAGAGCACAGACTTCCGGCTGGGCGATGTCCAAGCCTCTGTTTTCCAGAATTTGCCGCCAGCCCCAGCGATTGAACTCCGCCTCGCCACCGGAAATGTTGACCTTGAGACCGGCCCGCAGCTCGCGGTATCCGTCGAGGTCTTCCGGCGCAACGGGTTCCTCGAACCAATAGGCGCCGAGCTCGTCCAGCGCACGGCCAACGTAGAAGGCATCCGACGTTGTGTAGCAGTGATTGGCGTCGACCATGAACTTGCCCCGGCCCTCGACCGTTTCGGCGACGGCCCGGCTTAGCCGGACATCGTCCCTTGGTCCGAGACCGGTTTTCAGTTTGGTGCCTACAAAGCCCATTTCCATGATCTGATCGGCTTCGGCTTTGAACCGCGCGACATGATCCTCGACGCTCTCGCGCTTCAGCATCATACCGTAGCCATAGACAGGTATGCGCGTACGGTGTGCACCGCCGATCAGCTTGTGCAGTGGAAGACCGGCGACCTTGCCGGCAATATCCCACAGCGCAATGTCGACGCCGGACAGCGCCTGAAGAGGCATGCCCTTCTGGCCGTGATCCCGCATCAGATTGTAGACCCGATGCCAGAGAACGTCGCGATCCATCGGGTCACTTCCAAGGATCATCGGCTGAATCACTTTTTCGACGATAGCCTTGTTGGCAATCGCAATGTTACCCGGACCGAAGCACTCCCCCCAACCGGTGATCCCCTCATCAGTATTCACTTCAACAAGGTGAGCCGTACGTTTTTCGTAATACTGCTGCGAATAACCCAGCTCTCCGGGAAGGTCGTATTGCAACACATGGCTTTTGACGCTGGTTATTTTCATGAAATGAGTCCTCAAGAGCCCGGCACCCTGCACCCTGCACCCTGGATGTCTGCACCTATGAGCGGGTTAAGTGCAACACATGAGTCCCAGTCACGCATGAGTTTTGTTTAGTGAGCCGTTTCGCCAGAGGTTGCGAACACCAGATTTGAACAGACATGCCGCTCACACGGACAGGCCATTTTCTACTGAAGAATGAACTCCGCGCATCGCGATCCGAGCATCATGGCAGGTGCGTTCGTATTGCCAGCGTTGATGTCGGGAACTGCGGACATGTCGCAGACGCGCAGATTGTCCACGCCGCGCACACGCAATCTTCCGTCAAGAACCGCCATGGCATCACCGTCGGCACCCATGCGCGCTGTGCCAGCCGGGTGATAATTCGTTTTGACGAACCGTTTGCAATGGCTTCGCAAGTCTTCGTCGGAACACTTTCGAGGGTCCGGAATTGCGATCTTCTCGAGTTTCGACGCAATGGGATCGGACTGAAGCGCATCCAGAAAGAAGCGCTGCCCGGCCATCATTTCCTGCATGTCCTCTTCCTCCTTCAAGAGATTCGGACACACGATCGGCATGTCTGCAGGCTCGGCGGACGCGAGCCGGACCTCTCCGCGGGATTTCGGCTTCACAACCACGGTCGTTACAGTTACGCCGTACCCGTCTTTCAATTCGGACTGGGCATCCCGGTCCAGGTAAACTATCGGCACGCAGAATGCCTGGATCGTCGGATCTTCCTCACGATTGCGCGGATTGACGAACGCGCCAGCCTCGACACCAGCCGAGGTGATGCGGCCGCTGCCGAAAATCTTGAACTGGAGGCCATTCAGCAGCATCCGCCAGCCCTCGCCCTGCCGGTAGTAACCGTGCGGACCATTGGCATAGGCAGTGATCGGCACTTCGGGATGGTCGATCAGGTTTTGCCCAACCCCAGGAAGTTCGCTTTCAACCGGTATCCCGAATTCGCTCAGATGATCTGCCGGACCGACACCGGACAGCATGAGAATTTTTGGCGTGACCAGGGCGCCTGCGGCCAGAATGACTTCGCCAGACGTGTGCACGGTGTGCGTGCCGGAGGCATCGCTGTAACGGACGCCGACAGCGCGGCCGTTTTCAATCAGGACCTTTTCCACTGACGCCTGCAGTTTCACGGTAAGCCTTGGATCGCCGCGAAGCGGTTCCAGAAACGCGTAGGCAGTTGAGCTTCTGCGGCCGTTCCTGTTCGTGAACTGGTAAAAGCCGACACCGCGCTGCGACGGTCCATTGAAGTCCGTATTATAAGGTTCGCCGACCGCCTGAACCGACTGAACGAACCAGCGCGACACCGTATCGACATAGCCGGGATCGGAAACCTTCACTTCGCCGTCGGTGCCGTGGAGATCACCCGCCAACCGGTTGTTGGCCTCCATTCCCCTGAAATGCGGCAAGACGTCCGACCAGCCCCAGCCGGGATTGTCGTTGTTCCCGCTCAAGACGTCGTTCCAGGCATCGTAGTCTGCAGGACGTCCGCGCATATAGACCTGTGCGTTCACCGAAGAACCGCCGCCCAAAACATTGCCTTGCGGAATATCGTGCACTCGGCCTTCCAGATGCGGCTGCGGCGTTGTCTTGTGGTACCGCATGTATTTGGAACCATTGATCATCTTGAAGATGCCGGGCGGCATATCAAGCAACGGATGTTTGTGCGAAAAACCTGCTTCCAACAGTAGGACGCGCGCATTGCCCTGCGTGACAAGCCGGGACGCGGCAACCGCGCCGCCCGAGCCTCCGCCGACGACGATGAAGTCGTAATCCGCAGTCATTCGTCGCCCCAGTCGAAGGTGACGCGGACAAATTCCCACGCTGCTTTCAAGTGGTTGGTCAGAGCTTCTTCGGCGGCAACCGGATCGCGCTCCAAAATGGCATCCAGGATCGCCTTGTGCGCAAGGTAGTTCACCTCGTTGCGTTCCGGTGAGCGCAGCATGCGGTCCCATTGGGGCGCCAACCAGGACGTATAGCCTTCGTGCATCGTCGGGAAGATCGGGTTTCTCGGAATGCGATACAGCACACCGTGGAACGCGACATCCGTCCGATAGAACTCCTGGGAGTCCGGAATGGCCTGCCGGTTGTCTTCCAGGGCCGTTTTCAGATTGACGATATCTTCCTTGCGCGCTGCCACTGCAGCTTCGCGCACCAGTGCACGCTCAAGGAAGACGCGGCTGTCGTAAAGGTTCTTAATGCCGGAGCGCTCGGTCAGAAGATGCTGAACGACATTGCCGCACGCGTGCAGCACAGTGGCATAATCCGGTTTGCGGACGATCGGCCGGAACCGCGGGCGTGTTTCTATGAGCCCTCTGCTGGACAGCTTGGAGATCGCCTCACGGATAACGGTGCGGCTTGCGCCAAACTGTTCCATCAGCTCCCGCTCGGCCGGCAGAGGCGCCTGGTTTTCCAGTTCACCGGAAACAATTTTCGCTTCCAGCATTGCAACCACACTGTCTGCCGCGCGACCCGTATCGTTCCCGATGTCCATGAGGCATCAACACTCCCGTGTCACTGTTTTCATCTATTTTGGTATGACATAAATTTTGTTTTCGTAAAGCGATTTTTTCCAAACATTCAACCGAAACCCTCAAATATCTCTTGTTTTTCATATGTTTATTATTTTTAAGAACCATTTTTCTAATTTAAGATTGACTTTGGTCTCGATTGGCAACTTACTTGTGACAGTTTGGTCATACCAAAGGCAATTCATCCTCGTGTTCGACATTACCCTCAGTTCCGATATGCCCACGGCCGCCGGGATGTTCATCAATGGCCAGTGGGTAGAACGCGGCCAGGCGAACGCTCTCGAAGTCGAGAACCCAGCGAACGAAAGCGTTGTCGCGACAATCCCGGACGGAAACGCTGAAGACGCGGGCGAAGCGCTCGCTTCAGCAAGAAAGGCCTATCCGGTTTGGTCAGCAATGCCGCCTGTCGAACGCGGCCGACTTGTCGCCGCGCTTGCCGATCAGGTCGCGGCACAAAAACAGCACCTGGCACGCCTTGTCACTCAGGAACAGGGCAAGCCGCTGAGCCATGCGCTTCAGGAGATTGATGCCGGCATAACCTTCTTGAGATACGCGGCCGAAAATGCGCGCAGGATCGAAGGCGATATCGTCGCGTCGGACAATCGATCGGAAGAGATCCATATCAGACGTCATCCTTACGGCGTCGTCGTTGGTCTGACTGCCTGGAATTATCCCTTTGCCCTGGCAGCGCGAAAGCTCGGACCTGCGCTGGTCGCCGGAAACACATTCGTCCTGCTCTCACACGAAGCAACACCGCTGTCGGGGCTCGCGCTTGCAAGATTGAGCGAGAAAGCCGGATTTCCGGCAGGTGTATTCAACGTGATCACTGGTCGAGGACGCGTCGTCGGGGAAGCCCTCGTCCAGAGTTCGCTCTCCGATCTCGTCACGATGACCGGAAGCACGCGCGCGGGTCGCGAGATCTACAGATCCGGCGCAGAAGACATCAAGGTCATTCGCCTCGAACTTGGAGGCAAGGCACCCTTCCTTGTCATGGAAGATGCTGACATCGACAGTGCGGTCTCGGCGGCAGTCGCGGCCCGCTACACCAACTGCGGACAGATCTGCACCTGCAACGAACGCATGTATCTGCACAGCGCGATTGCAGACGAGTTTCTTGAAAAATTCGTCGTCGCGTCCAAAGCGCTGACGATCGGCGACCCGCTCTCCAATGTCGACCTTGGCCCAAAGGTCAGCCGCGTGGAGCGGGACAAGGTTGCCGACATCGTCGCCCAAAGCATTTCGTCCGGCGCTGACGTCCTTCTTGCGGGCGGCATTCTGGAGGAAGGCCCCTTTTCGAAAGGACACTGGCTCGCACCCACCGTTCTGGAAGCAACGCGAAACGACAATCCTGCCGTCCAGGATGAGGTCTTCGGGCCCGTGGCAACGGCTGTCAGGGTCGACGATTTCGACATGGCGATCGCATACGCCAACGACACACCATTTGGGCTGTCTGCATACCTTTTCACCCGCGACTACAAGCGTCTGGCCGAAGCACCCTACCGCCTGAAATTTGGCGAACTGTACCTCAACCGGTCCAACGGCGAGGCGGTGCAGGGGTTCCACACCGGCTGGGGCCTTTCCGGGCTTGGAGGAGAAGACGGCCGTTACGGCTTCGACGGCTATCTGCGCAAGCAGACCGCCTACCTGAATTGGGGTTAGAGCCTCAAGTTCTCGCGGCCGGGGGGATTCTGGTCGCACCAAAGTGGAGGAAATGATGAAACGTACTCTCTTGCTTGCTACTGCGATAGCTTTTGGCGCAGTGACTTCAATCGCTTCGGCTGCCGGGCTGCCGCCGCTTGAGCAGAAAGACCGCTACAAGGTCGGCTTTGCGCAGATGGAATCCAACAATCCGTGGCGGATCGCAGAAACCAAATCCTTTCACGATACGGCCGAGAGCTGTGGCTGGGACCTGATCGCGACGGATGCGGCCGGTTCTGCGGCCAAGCAGGTCGCTGATGTCGACAGCATGATCGCTCAAGGCATTGATGTCCTGTTCCTGCCGCCGCGCGAAGAAAAACCGCTCATTCCTGCAGTGAAAAAAGCGAAGGCAGCAGGCATACCGACATTCCTGGTTGACCGCTCCGTCGATCCGAATGCCGCCAAGCCGGGCGAAGACTTCGTGGCCTTCCTCGGGTCCGATTTCATCGATCAGGGCCGACGCGTTGCAGAGTGGACCATCGAAAACTTCAAGGGTGACAAGGGTATCATTGTCGAACTGGAAGGAACAACGGGCTCATCGCCGGCAAATGACCGCAAGAAAGGGTTCGATGACCGCATCCTGCAGGACGACCGCTTTGAGATCGTTGCCTCGCAGTCCGGCGACTTTGCCCGCGATCTCGGCCGCCAGGTCATGGAAACGCTGCTGCAGGCGCACCCCGACGTCAACATCGTCTATGCCCACAACGATGAAATGGCGATCGGTGCCATCCAGGCGCTTGAACTGGCCGGACGCAAGCCGGGCGAAGACGTTCTGATCGTCTCGATCGACGGTACACGGGACGCGCTTCAGGCGATCATCGACGGAAAAATGGGTGTGACTGTCGAAAGCTCGCCGTTCTTCGGACCGCTCGCCTGCGAAACGATGAAACGGTATGCAGCCGGTGAAACCATCGAGCATTGGGTACAGGTTAAAGACCGGATCTTCACCCAAGCAAATGCTCCAGAGCATATCGACGAAGCTTATTGATCCCATCGGCCGGAAGGGATCCCCCTTCCGGCTCTTTTTCTTTCGTGCTGACAGGAGCCGATATGGCACCTCTGCTCACCATGACCGGGATCAAGAAGCATTTCGGCGGCGTTCCGGCGCTGCGAAACGCATCTCTTGAGATCGAACCCGGCGAAGTTCATGCACTCATTGGCCAAAACGGCGCGGGCAAATCGACGCTGATCAAGATCCTCACAGGGCTTTATCGCCGGGACGAGGGCGAGGTCACATTCGCTGGTGCCCCCAGCCATTTGTCGTCGCCGCGTGAGGCGCAAAACGCCGGAATCGCAACAATCTACCAGGAACTGAACCTCGTTCCGCTGCGTTCCGTCAGCGAGAATGTCGTGATGGGCCAGGAACCGAAATCCTTCGGTTTCATGATCAACTGGCCGGAAGCGCACAGGCGCACCCGCGAAATTCTCTCCCGCTTCGGCATTGAAATCGACGTCACCGCGCCGCTCGGCAGCTATTCCACCGCGATCCAGCAACTGGTGGCGATCGCGCGCGCCGTATCCATGGACGCCAAGCTTGTCATCATGGATGAACCGACCTCGTCACTGGACAGTTCCGAGGTCGAAATCCTGTTCGGCGTCGTCAGGGAACTCAAATCATCCGGCGTTTCCGTACTTTATGTGTCGCATTTTCTCGACGAACTGTTCCAGATCTGCGACCGCGTGACCATCATGCGCGACGGGCAGACGGTTGGCTGCCGACAAATCGCCGATACGTCAAAGCTGGACCTGATCGCAGCCATGCTCGGCCGCAACGCCGAAGAAATCGAGGCGGAAGGCCTGACCGAGCTGGCAGGCGGCAGTGCGGCCTTCGACGAAGTCGTGCTTGATGTCGACAAAGTCGCCACGGGCCCAAGGTTGTCGGACTTTTCAATGTCTCTCCACCGAGGTGAAATTGTCGGTCTTGGCGGCCTGCTCGGGTCAGGCCGCACCGAAGCGGCAAGAAGCATTTTTGGACTGGATCCCCTAGCCTCCGGAACCATCAGGCTGAAGGGCAAGGAGTTCAAGCCGGCAGAACCTTCCGAAGCAATCCGCGCCAGGATCGGTTTCCTGACAGAAGACCGGAAGGCAGAGGGCATCGTTCCGGACATGTCCGTCCGGGAAAACCTGACGCTCGCGCTCCTGCCCAGCCTTCGGCGGAACGGGCAGATCGACCGGGAACGCGAAAAGGAGCTCGTCGACGCGTTCATCCGAAAACTCGGCATCAAGACGTCACACATGGATCAACCCATTCGTGAGCTTTCCGGCGGCAATCAGCAGAAGGTCCTGCTCGCCCGCTGGTTGGCCACCAAGCCCGACATCCTGATCCTCGATGAACCCACGCGTGGCGTCGATGTCGGTGCTAAGCGCGAAATCCAGGCAATCATCCGGACCTTCGTCGACGAGGGCCACGCTGTCATCCTGATCAGCTCGGAATTCGAAGAGCTGGTGGAAGGTGCCAACCGCATCGTCGTGATGCATGAAGGCAAGGCAGTTTCAGAGCTGACCAATCCGGGCATTACCGAAAATGCCCTGGTCAGAGCGCTTGCCCATCACGAGGATGCAACGACATGACCAGTGTGACATCGGAAGAGACCATGCGCACAGATTATACGTCCCGCCTGAAAGACCACGGAGGCCTGATCGCACTGGCGGTCATTCTGGTCTTCAACATCATCGTGACGCCGAACTTTCTCCAGACCCAGACGCTCGCGGTCAATATTTCCCAGGTCGCGACAATCGCGATTGTCGCGATGGGCATGACACTGGTGATCGCGACGGGCGGCATCGACCTGTCCGTCGGCGCGGTGATGGCCCTCTCGGGTGCCCTGGCGCCCTTGATCTTCCTGTCCGATTTCGGGCAGGCCTATCCGGTCCTCGGGCTGATCGCAGCGCTATTGTTTCCGCTGGCAGCTGCTCTGGTATGCGGCCTGTTCAACGGCATCATCGTGTCGGTCCTCAAGGTGCAGCCCATCATCGCGACGCTCATCCTGTTCATTTCAGGCAGAGGCATCGCGCAGGTCCTCACCAACGGAAATCTTCAGACCTTCTCCAATCCCGAATTCAGCTATCTGGGAACCGGCAAGATCCTCGGGTTTCCTTTCCAGGGGTGGTTGGCCCTGGCGATCGCCTGCCTGCTGTTCTGGGTGGTGAACCGGACAATCTTCGGCCGATACCTTCTGGCGATCGGCGGCAACGAGCGGGCCGCAAGGCTCGCCGGCGGTCCGGTGCGCCGCGTCAAGATCGGTGCCTATGTCATCTGTTCCGTTCTCTCAGGTCTCGCCGGCCTGATCGTCGTTGCCATCAATTCCGCCTCGGATGCGGCCCGGAACGGCAATCTCATGGAGCTTGACGCAATTGCAGCAGCCGTCGTCGGTGGTGCGCTGCTACAGGGCGGAAAAGCACCGATATTCGGGGCTATCCTCGGCGCCGTCATCATCCAGCTGGTCAAATACACTTTGCTGGCCAACGGCGTCGAAGACGAGGTCGCGCTCATCGCCAAGGCCGCGATCATCCTGGCTGCCGTTTACATCCAGCAAGCGCGAAAGGAATAAGACCGTGCTTGATCAAAACGCTTTTGACATGCGCAAATACATCTCGCGCAACCCGCAATCGGTAGCGGTGTGGATCGCGCTGTTCGTGCTGATCGCCTTCGGACTGTTGCGCTACGACAATTTCGGCAGTGCCTACAACATCACGTCCTTCCTGAACTACAACGCGATGTTCATCGCGATTTCCGTCGGTATGTGTTTTGTCATCCTGACTGGCGGCATCGACCTGTCCGTCGGGTCCGTTGCCGCCTTCACCTCGGTCGTTGCGGCCTATCTCAGTCCCTATGGGATCGAGGTGGCCATGCCGCTTGCCATTCTCTCGGGCGTCGCGTTTGGCCTTTTCAATGCGGTCTGCATCGTCTTCGGCAGGATCCCACCCTTTATCGCGACACTCGCGACGATGCTGGGTGCAAAGGGTGGCTCGCTCGTCATTTCCGGAGCCCAAACGATTGCCGTCGACTGGGGATCGAACTTCACCCAGCTTGGCATGGAAAAGGCCCTGGGGATCGTGCCCTGGACAATCGTGATCGTCGGCATTCTGGTCATCGGCCTCTGGATTGTCCTGGAAATGACCAGTCTCGGCCGGACGATCCTGGCCGTCGGCGGCGGCGAAGACGCTTCCGTCATGATGGGGCTCAAGGTCAATCGTGCCAAGATCTTTGCCTACGCGCTTTCCGGTGGCTGCGCCGGGCTTGCGGGCGTTTTCCTGGCGTCCGGGTTCGGCGCCGGACAACCGCTTGAAGGCGTCGGCTGGGAGCTTTCGGCCATCGCGTCGGTCGTGGTCGGCGGAACGCTCCTCACCGGAGGACTCGGTTCGATCCCCGCAACCGTTGCCGGAGCCCTTCTGCTGGGTCTCGTGTTCAACATCCTGAACTTTGAAAACGGCAAGGGCTGGATCAGCTTCAGCGCCTATTGGCAAATGGTGATAAGGGGCGCCTTCCTGTTCGCCGTGATCCTCTTCCAGACGCGGGTCATGAACCGTCAGTCGAATGTGGAGTTCGCCAAATGACCGCGATCAAGGAGATCCGCACGAAACTGTTCCATGTGCCCCTGGCGGAGGTCCTTGTCGATGCCAAACATGGCGATCACACGCTCTTCGAACTGGTGACGGTAACTGTTGTGCTCACCGACGGAACAGAGGGGACGGGTTACACGTATACGGGCGGCAAGGGCGGACATGCGATTGCCGCCATGGTTCACAACGACCTGGCCCCGTTTTTGTTGGGCCAGGACGCAAGCGCCGTCGAAGACCTTTATGACGGCATGCAGTGGCATATTCACTATGTCGGCCGCGGCGGTATTGCGTCCTTCGCGATTTCGGCTGTCGACATTGCGCTGTGGGATATCCGAGGCAAGAAACGCGGCTGGCCGCTCTGGAAACTGGCCGGTGGCGCCGACAATCGGTGTAAGGCCTATTGCGGAGGGATCGACCTCAATTTTCCGTTGCCCAAGCTTCTCGACAGCATTCAAGGATATCTCAACCGCGGGTTCAACGGCGTCAAGATCAAGATAGGCCAGCCGACCCTTGAGGAAGACCTCTTAAGGATTGCGGCGGTGAGGGAACTCATCGGTCCGGAGATTGCCTTTATGGTCGACGCGAATTATTCCATGTCTGTAGACGAAGCGATCAACGCGGCACGCGCGTTCGCGCCGTACGATATTCTCTGGTTCGAGGAGCCGACCATTCCGGACGACTACATAGGATATGGCAAGATCGCGGACGCAACGGGTTGCCCGCTTGCAATGGGTGAAAATCTGCACACGATCCATGAATTCGAATACGCATTCAGGGATGCCAAACTCAGTTTCATCCAGCCGGACGCCTCCAACTGCGGCGGCGTGACAGGCTTTCTGCAGGTTGCCGATCTGTCACGTCAGCACAATCTGCCGATCTGTAGTCACGGCATGCAGGAGCTTCATGTCAGTCTGGTATCCGGACAAGTGAATGCAGGCTGGATCGAGGTCCATTCCTTCCCGATCGATCAATATACGAAGCAGCCGCTCAAGGTAGAAAACCATCTTGCGGTTGCCCCGGAGACACCGGGTACCGGGGTCGTCTTCGATTGGGCGCTTCTTGAACCCCACAAAATCCTTACCCACTAGAGGTCTTCATGCTCAGCAACGCTGCCGTTTATCGCGGCGACAAAACATTTTCACTCGAACAAAAACAGGTGCCCGCTCCAGGGCCCGGTGAAGTCCAGATCAAGGTGGCTTACTGCGGCATCTGCGGGACCGATCTCCATATCTTTCTCGGTCACATGGACCAGCGTGTCGGCTTTGAGCGCACGATCGGCCACGAGATGTCCGGCACCATCGCGTCCGTCGGAGATGGCGTCGACGGCCTGGCGGAAGGAGACCGGATTGTCGTCAGGCCGCTTGATCATTGCGGCGAATGTCCGGCCTGTCTCGCGGGCCATGAGCATATCTGCCACAACCTCAAATTCATCGGGATCGATACGGAAGGAGCCTTCCAGGAATACTGGAACGTCCCGGCGCACACGATCCATGTTCTTCCCGAGGGCCTCGATCTTGCCCACGCCGCCCTGATCGAACCGCTGGCCGTTGCCTGCCACGACGTCAGCCGGGCGCAAGTCAAGGCGGGCGAAGACGTGCTTGTGATCGGCGGAGGCCCGATCGGACTTCTGGTCGCCCTTGTCGCGCGCAATGCCGGCGGCAACGTCACGATCAGCGAGATCAGCGAAAACCGGCTTGCCTACGCGGACAAGCTTGGCTTCAAGACCATCAATCCGAAAACGTCTGATGCCGCCGAACAGGTCAATGACCTTACGGGAGGCAAGGGCGCGGACGTGGTGTTCGAGGTTTCTGGAAGCCAGCCCGGGGTCGACCTGATGACGGATGCCGCCGCCGCACGTGGCCGCATCGTGATGGTTGCCATCCATGCGAAAAAGCCGGATGTGGACATGTTCCGCTTCTTCTGGCGCGAGTTGGAACTCTTCGGAGCCCGCGTTTACCGGCCCGAGGATTACGATCAGGCCATGCAGCTTCTGGCGCAAGGCGTTGTCGACTGCTCCAGTTTCATCACCGACATCCAGCCGCTCAAGGATATCCAGAGCGCTTTTGAAGCGCTGACCCAAAATCCGAGCGCCATCAAATCCATGATCCAGATTACCGGGAACGACGCATGAGTGTTTTGGACAGTTTCAGCCTTGCCGGAAAAACCGCACTTGTCACAGGCGCTAAACGCGGGATCGGCAAGGCCATGGCGGTGGCCCTCGCTGAGGCCGGGGCGGATATCATCGGCGTCAGTGCCAGCCTGGAAAGCTCCGGCAGCGCGGTCGAAACCGAGGTCAAGGCACTTGGCAGGAACTTTCACGCCTACCAATGCGATTTTGGCGACCGGTCAGCCTTGAAGGCCTTCGCGGCGCAGGTCAACGAAGAGCATCCCGTCGTCGATATCCTGGTGAACAATGCCGGTACGATCAAACGGGCGCCACTCACCGAGCACGGCGATGATATCTGGGATGAGGTGATTGAAATCAATCTATCCTCGCAATTCCTTTTGACCCGCGAGATCGGGTCGGGAATGGTCGCGCGCGGCTCCGGCAAAATCATCTTCACGGCGTCCCTGCTGACCTTTCAGGGCGGCATTACCGTTCCGGGCTACGCGGCTTCAAAAGGCGGGATCGGCCAGCTGACCAAGGCATTTGCGAATGAATGGGCCGCAAAAGGCGTGAATGTGAATGCCATTGCGCCCGGTTACATCGCGACCGACAACACCGAAGCACTACGCAACGACCCGGTGCGGTCGAAGTCAATCCTGGAGCGTATTCCTGCCGGGCGCTGGGGCAATACGGAGGACTTTGCCGGTCCGGCCGTCTTCCTGGCTTCTGGCGCCTCAGACTACATGCACGGCTCCATCGTGACGATCGATGGAGGCTGGATGGGTCGATAGGCAGGGGCTGTAAAACAGCCGCCCTATTCAGGGTCTGAAGACGATCTGGAATTCCGCCGGCAGGCTGCCATTGACAACCCGTCGGGCGTTCGGCAGATCGTTTTCTTCCAGCTTTGCCTTGCGGTCCGTTTCTGAAAGGTCCTGCCATCGTTCGGCAAGACGTCGTTCAAGTTCGGTGAGCGGGACGCTCAAAAAGACCGTGGTGTCAAAGAGCGGCACCAGGTCGCGCCAGGGGGCTTCGTCGAGCAGAAGGTAGTTTCCCTCGACGATCAGGTTCCGGACTGACCTCGGAATGACACGCGCACTGTTGCGCGCGATCTCGATGCTGCGGTCAAAGACGGGGACCGCGATTTCGTCTTCCTCGTTTCGCTTGAGCCGCATCAGCATGTGCCGGAAGCCGCCGACATCGAACGTGTGCGGCGCGCCTTTTCGCGGACGCCATCCGCGCGCATTCAGGATCAGGTCATCGTAATGGTAGCCGTCCATCGGGAAGACGGCAGCACTGCCTGGGTCCTTTTCGTTCAGCTTTGCGGCAAGTTCATCGGAGAGGGTAGACTTTCCCGCGCCCGGCGGGCCGCAGACCGCGGTGATGCTTCGCTGCGTTTGCCCGCGCTCCACGATCCGGGCCGCAAGGTCTTCAACCGAAATGTCCTGGGGCGCGGTCACGACAGCCGTAGCCCCGCTGCTTCTGCCTGCTCGACGAGGAATGGAAGTCCGACCTCGATGACATCCTCCGGGCGATCGGTAACGGGCCGCCAGACTGCCAGACCGGATGCGATCTCCGGAGCCAGATAGACAAAACTCTCCAGCGTCATTGTGCCCTCGAAGCCGACATCGGCCAGTCCCTTGAAGGTCGCCGCCCAGTCGAGCGTCCCCCGCCCGGGCACGCCGCGATTGGATTCAGACAGGTGCACATATCCGAGATGCTCGGCTGCATCCGCAAACCCGTCCGCCATGCCCGCTTCCTCGATATTCATGTGATAGGTGTCCAGATGAATGAACACATTCTGCGCCCCGACCCTCTCGATGATTTCGGCGGTTTGTCGGGCCGTGTTCAAGAGGTGGGTCTCGTACCGGTTGCAGGGCTCCAGTCCGAGGCGCATATTCAGATCCCGCGCCTTTTGCGCCACCCGGTCAACAAGACGGCAGATCGCATCGCTTTCACGCTCCGTGACCGGCGCGCCCGAGGTCTTGCCGATTGTTCCGTAGGTGACGCCGGACAGTGCGCCCGCGCCAGCGTCGCGCGCCACCTGCAGCGCAAAACCGAGATAGTCGACGGCGTCTCCGGGATTGCGCACGATGTCGATGTCGGCCGGCAGGCCGAGGGAACAGACGATCTCAACGCCATTGCGCTCAGCCGCGCGTCTGGTGCCGAGACTGTCATAATTCTTGGGGTCCAGAAGCGGTGTTTCAATGACCGTCACGCCATGGGCGGTAATCGGCGGCAACAGGCGGTCTGCTTCCCCGGGATTCCAGAGCGGGGTGAAGGCAAGGCCATGCAGTCCAAGACGGGGCATATCGCGTTCCTATCCGTGTGCACCAACGATGTAAGAGACGACTTCCGCCATGTCGGTTTCGTCCCGTTTCAAATCGGCAATGACATTTCCACGGCGCAGTACCACGATACGGCCGCAGGCTTCAAAGACATCGTTGAGGCGATGGCTGATCAGAATTGTCGCGATGCCTTCGTCGCGCATTTGCCGGATCAGGTTCAGCACGCTTTCCACCTCACGTACGGCCAAGGCTGCTGTCGGCTCGTCCATGATCACCAGCTTCGGTTTGAACGTCAGGGCGCGGGCAATCGCGATGGTCTGCTGCTGACCGCCCGACAGCATGCCGACCGGCAGGTGGATCGAGGGAACATGGACACCCAGCCTGTCGATCATGTGCTGGGCCTCCGCATCGATCTTCGACTTGTCGACAAAGCCCGGCAACAGGCCGAGAAAGCGTTTGGTCGGCTCCCGCCCTAGAAAAATGTTGTTGGCGACGTCCTGTTGCGGCGCGAGTGCAAGATCCTGATAGATCATTTCGATGCCGCTTTCGCGGCGCTCGCCGGGATTCCGGCCGGTGACATCAGTGCCGTTAAAACTGATGCGTCCCTTGTCTGTCGTGTAGACCCCGGTGATTGTTTTCATGAGAGTGGATTTGCCGGCGCCGTTGTCGCCAACGAGACCGATCACCTCGCCCGCATCAACCGTCAGGTTGACCCCATGCAGGACCTGAACAGGGCCAAAACTCTTCTCGACACCGGAGAGTTCCAGAAGGCTCATTGCAGCGACCTCCCCCGTGTCCGGATCTGGTCGAGCCAGACAGCAGCGATCAGGACCGCGCCGATGGCCATCTGCTGGTAATAGGCCTGCACGGCCATCAGGTTGAGCCCGTTCTGCAAGACACCCATGATGAGCGCGCCAATCATCGTTCCGAGGATAGATCCGCGTCCGCCGAAGAGGTTCGTCCCACCAATGATCGCGGCGGTGATCGCCAGAAGCTCATAGTTCAAACCGGCGGTCGGATCGCCGGTGTTGACGCGTGCAGTGAAAATCAGCCCGGCAATACCTGCCATCAGGCCGGAGATCGTATAAAGCATCATGCGCTGCCGCCGGATGTTGATGCCGGTGGCGCGCGCGGAATTCTCATTGTCACCTAGCGCGAGCGTGTGATGTCCAAACGGGGTGTGCGCCAGCACATAGTGAGAGGCAAGCGCGACGAAGAGAAGAATGAAGACAGGCGTCGGGACGCCGAATGGCCGCGCCTGTCCGAGAAACAGGATTTCCTCCGGCAGCCCGTAAATTCCGCGTCCGCTGGAAATGATCAGCGCCAGTCCGCGCGCGATGCCGAGCATTCCGAGTGTCACAATGAACGCGGGAACCCGTCCGCGCGTGATAATGAAACCGTTGACCGCCCCGGCAGCGGCACCCGCGCACAATGAACCGATGATCGCAAAATACCAGGGCATCTCGAGCGTAACGACAAGGGCCGCGCCCGTGACCGATGCCAGCCCCAGAACTGAGCCGAGCGAGAGATCAATCCCGGCTGCGCTGATCACGAAGGTTGCACCGATTGCCAGAATGCCGAACGTCGCGCTCGCCAAAATGATGTTGAAGAAATTGTTTGCGGTCAGAAAGACACGCACGCCCGACCCTGTCACGGGCGACAGCACCGCCATGATGCCGATCAGTACGAGGAGAACGGCCAGCGACTCTGCGCGCACGTGTGTTCTTTCAAGGATTTTCAGCATGTGCCCACCCGGAGTATGCGGGCCGCCAGACCGGCTTTTGTTTGTTCAACCGGTCACGGTCGAACATTCATCGATCCGGCGGCCCGCATTGTTGCTGTTACTTGACGTATTCGAGCATCGGGTCGGAGCCGCTTTCAAGCACCTCCTTTGTCAGCACCATGGTCGGGACATAGACCCAGTCCGGCTGATCGCCACCGGCCTTCACCATCTCGACGGCCTGCTTGCCGACCAGATACGGCAGCTGCGCCACGGACGCATTGAGCCGGCCGGACTTGATCGACTTGACCGCATCGGAATTACCATCAACACCAATCACCGTCACCTGATCGCCTTTTCCAGCTGCGTAGACGGTTTCAACCGCACCGAGCGCCATGCCGTCATTTGCGGCGAATATGGCGACGAGTTCCGGATTGGATGTCAGGATATCGTTGGTGATGTTGGCAGCCTTGCCGCGATCCCAGTCCCCCGGAAGCGAGGCAACGATTTCAAGCCCGGGAGCCAGTTCGGCAAGTTTTTCCGAAAAACCATTGGCACGCTTCTGACCCGTGACATTGCCGGACAGGCCCTCAATGACCAGAACCGGGCCTGTGGCATCCGCACCGACCTGACCGACGAGCCACTCCGCGCCCTGGGCACCCGCGGCCACATTGTCCGAGCCGATCGAGAACGCGATGTCGACGCCTGCATCGGTGGCAATCTTGTGGTCAAGATTGCCGTCAAGATCGACGACCGGAATGCCCATTTCGGTCGCCCGTTTCAGGCAGGGCAACAGGATCGTCGAGTTGATTGCCGCGGTGATCATCGCATCGGGCTGACGCTCAAGCATCGTATTGCAGACGTTAAGCTGCGGCTCGGCGGCCTGATCGCTTTCCACGGCCTGCAGATAGTATTCAACGCCCGCTTCACTGGCGCCGTCGCGGACGCCCAGTTCCATTGCACCCCAAAACGGATTCGACAGGGTTTTCATCAGAACGCCATAGGTTTCGGCCTGTGCTGGTACGGCCAGCAGCGCCACAAAGGCAGTTACAGTCAACTCCTTGAACATTTGCTTTCCTCCACTTTTGTCGTCTGTGCGTTTCGGGCGCTTCTGCGTCACCCTCACTTCCAACCCGGCGCACTCACGCCGGTATTCTTTTCACCGCTCCGGCGACTGACCGGGACCAAGGGATCCCCGGGTCTCCACGCGGCAATCAATGCGGATCGTTTCCGGGGGCGACCGGTCGCCCTCTATCCGGGCCAAGAGCCGCTCCCAGGCAACCCTTGCGATTTCCTCGATGGGCTGGACGATTGCCGCAACGGGCGGATGAACATGCGCCATCCAGGCGCTGTCGTCGAAACCGGCGAGTGCGGTGTCGCGCCCCAGGACAAAACCCCGTTCCTGCAGCAAGCCATAGGCAGCCAACGTAGCCGTATTGAACAGGCAGAAAACGGCGTCCGGCTTTGGGTTTTCGTCAAAATATGACCCAAGCGCAGCGCGTGCTCCCTCAACGCTGTCGCCTGTCGGCAGATAGTCGACGGCGACTGTCTCGTTATGTCCGGCAACGGCAGCACGCACCCCTTCCAGGCGTTCCGCGACATTGTCGATCCCGTCTCCCAAATAAGCGACAAGGATGCGGCGATGACCGGTTTCAAAGAGTTTGCGCATCAACATCGCGCTGGCGTCGGCATTGTTGACCCCGACACCGTCGGTCGCAGCATCCTGCTGAATGCGGTCAAGAAAGACAAAGGGCGTCTCGTTGGCCGCAACAAGCTCCGCAGCACGGGAATAAAGCGAGGGGATTACAAATACTCCCGCCACGCGCCATCCAACCAGCTCGTCAATCTCCCGCGCTTCGATATCGGCGTCTTCCCGACTTGAAGTGGCAACGATGCGGTAATTGGTGGCTTCGGCCCGGTGTTCCAGCTTTGCGACCAGTTCAGCGAAGAACGGGTTCTCAAAATTCGGAATTACGAGCCCGATGATCCGGCTCTGGCTGCGCCGGAGATTGGACGCCATGGTGTTGCGGCGATACCCGAGATCGCGCACCGCCTGCAGCACGGCACGGCCGATGGGATCGTCCAGCTTGCGGCGGCCGTTGATCACATTGGAAACGCATCCGGGTGAAACCCCCGCCTTCCGCGCAACGTCGCGGATGGACGGCCTCGACCCCCGCTGCTTTTGCGCAGCCTTGTCGGGCATCGACAAACTCCTCCTTGCGCCAATGCTAGAAAAAACGTTTTATGATGTAAATCGTTTTTTGGGAGAAACGAAAGATGCGAGTTCTTTATGATCCCGCGCCGCGCCAGACGGATGAGATCTTCAGCATCGATGACCGGAACAGATTCTTCTCCGAGTTTGACGTGATCGAGATTGATCCTTCGGAGCGCGATGCGGCCTACGAGCGCTATCTGCCGGAGGCCGACATCATCATCAGCCAGCAGGCCATGGAAGCCGACAGGCTTGAGCGGGCGGCAAAGCTCAAGGCGCTCATCAATGTCGAAACGAATTTTCTCCCAAATGTGGACTATGCCGCCTGCCTGCGGCGCGGTGTGCACGTTCTGACACCGGCCTCGGTTTTCGCGCTGCCCGTTGCCGAAATGGGTCTTTGCATGGCGCTGTCGCTGGCGCGCGACGTTCACTCCAGCCACAGCGACTTTCTCTCGGGGAACGAAAAATACGGCCTTGAAGGCAACACGGAGGCCGAGCTGCTGACCTGCGGCAATATCGGCTTTGTCGGCTTCGGAGATCTTGGACGCGCCCTTCACAAACTGCTTGCGCCGTTCCAGGCGAAGGTCTCGGCGTTCGACCCCTGGCTGCCCGACAATCATCTGCGCCGCCTTGGTGTCGAACCCGCATCCCTGGATGACCTTTTGCAACAGAACCGAGTGATCTTTGTCGTGGCCTCCATCACAACGGAGAACGCCCATCTGCTCGACGCTGAAAAGCTTTCGATGATGCAGGATCAGGCGATGCTGGTTCTTTTGAGCCGGGCGGCGATCGTCGATTTCAACGCCCTTGCAAACGAGGCGTCCAAAGGCCGCCTGCGCATCGCGACGGACGTGTTCCCGGAAGAACCTGTCGCTGCCGACGACCCGATCCGGAACGTTCCGGGCATCCTGTTCTCCGCCCATCGTGCGGGCGCGCTTACCTCCGCCCTCCAACAGATCGGCGCACTCGTTCTGGAAGACATGACGCAGATTGCAAAAGGCCTACCTCCCGTCGCCTGCCGGCGTGCGGAGCCAGAGACCGTCGGACGGCTGAGAAGCAAACCGGTCGATCTTTCCTGACTTGAGAAACGGAACCACTCGGATAAGCTCCCGGCAAATTGGACTGAGCCCGGCAGGAGACCAGAATTGCATATTGGACTGATCGGCGGCATCGGACCCGCCGCAACCGATTTCTACTATCGCAAACTCATCCGGATCGCGGCCGACAAAGGTCTTGATCTGGACCTGACGATTGTGCATGCGGACACCCGAACGCTAATCGCCAATCTCGCCGCAGACGACCGGTCAGCACAGTGCGGCATCTATATGCGGCTGACAGAACGGCTTGTGGCAGCAGGCGCAGAAAACGTTGTCGTGACCTCAATCGCCGGTCATTTCTGCATTGACGAGTTTGCCGCCGTTTCTCCGTTGCCGCTTGTGGACATCACAAAGGCGCTCTCTTCCTGGCTGGGCGCGAAGGGCATGACGCGTGTCGGCATACTGGGAACAGAGACCGTGATGAAAACGGGCATGTACGGCAAACTTGCGCCGGTGGAGGTTCTGGCTCCCGAGGGAGCGGAACTCGGTCTTGTCCACGAAGCCTATATCAAGCTTGCGCAAAGCGGCGAGCCGAGCGAGGAGCTCCGCGACATCTTCGTTTCAGCTGCGCAAGACCTTGTTGCCCGCGGCGCAGAGGGTGTCATGCTGGGCGGGACGGATCTGAACGCACTCTTTGCCGATGACGAGAAGGCATTTCCGGTGATCGACTGCGCCGGCATTCACATTGAGGACGTCGCGAAGTTCATCTGACGTTGGGGCCTGGTGCGGCCAGTTATCCGCGGCCGCACCTGTTCGACTAGCGCTTGGCGACAGCCATCCGCGCCTTCAGGTACTCACCATACTGGCTCAGCGAGAAGATGAAGATCCAGTAGATCGCGCCGACAAACGCGTATACCTCGATGTAATAGGGCGCCCACTCGACCGTGCCGAATGCGGCGTTTGCAGAGGCGAGAACGTCGAAGAAGCCGATGATGATCACGATCGCGGTTTCCTTGAATGTCACGACGACCATGTTGATCGTTGACGGCAATGCATGACGGAATACCTGTGGCATGACGATGCGCGACAGCGTCTGGAACGGTGTCAGGCCCAACGCCTTGCCCGCCTCGAACTGGCCCTTCGGAATTGCCTGAAATCCACCGCGAAACACCTCTGCCTGATAACAGGCAAAGAAGAGCGCAAAACCGACGATGACGCGCCAGATCTTGTCGCCGTTCAGCCAATCAGGCAGCAAAAGCGGAATAACGACAGCAGCCGCGAACAGCGTTGTCAGCAGCGGGAGCGACCGGATGAAGTCGATCAACAGGGACGCTGCGCCCCGGACCACCGGCAGCTTGGATCTGCGCGCCAGGGCAAGAAGCAGCCCCAAAGGCATTCCGAGCAGAACGACCGCGGAAAACATGAACAGCGTCAATGCCAGTCCGCCCCACTGGTCGGTCGTCACGATAGGCTGTCCGATCAGGCGACCATCCATGAGCACCACATAGGCGCCAAACCCGACGATCCAGAGCGTTACCAGTCGGCTGGTGCTCCAGAAGCGCGGCAGGCACGACAGGACCACCGTTGCAACGATCGCGAGGCAAGCCAGTGTCGAGCGCCAATGCTCTTCAAACGGATAGAGCCCGAACAGGATCAGACGATGGCGCGCGGCAATGACAGACCAGCATGCGCCGCCGGCGTTCGCACAATGCTCGACATCTTCAGCTCTCCAGACGGCGCTCAAGATCGCCCAGTCGATGAGCGTCCAGGCCATGTAGAGCATCAACCCGAAGATGAAAACGCTCGTGAAACTGTCACTTGGACTCCTGAACGCCCGCTTCTTGAGGGTGTTTGCAAAAGTCGTCCATCTATCCGATTGAGCCGGAAGTTCACTCGCCAAAGCCATGTCAGTGCCCTTTCAGCGCGAGGCGCGCATTCATGAAATTGACGAGCTGGGCCAACGAGTAGTTGATCAACAGGAAAGACAGCATCAACAGGCCCATGAGCTCCAGCGTCTGGCCGGATTGGGTAATCGACGTCGAGACGATGTAGAACAAGTCACTGAACCCGATCGCAACGCCGAGCGTTGTGGCCTTCATGATGAAGATCCACTGGTTGCCGAGTGGCGGCATGATGGTGCGCAGCGCCATCGGCATCTTGACGTGGAACCAGATGGCGCGCGAGGAGAGGCCAAGGGCCTTGCCGGCCTCGGTAAGACCGCTTGGAACCTCGTTGAGGCCTCCTCGAACGACTTCGGCAATATAGGCAGATCCATAAAGCGTTATCGCAAGGATCATCGCGACGAGTTCTATCGGAACGCCGATCCCGCCTCGAAACCGCAGACCCTGCTGGGCAGGTATCGAAAAGATCGAGCTGTCCGCAGGTGCGAAAATCCAGGCAAGCAGGAGCATCGCGCCACTGCCCGAGACCAGCCAGAGAAGCAGCTTCTGCACCGGTTGCAAGCTTTTCTGGCGGAAAATCACCACCGCCAACAGCGCAATAACGGCAAACATAGCCAACACGACGGTTGGAGAAACGTTGAACCCGGGCAACATCAGGCCCCGGTTCGACAGAAACGCAACCTCACCCATCGTAAAGGCCTGGCGCGGCCCCGGCATGTGGATCAGCACCGCATACCAGAAGACAAGTTGAAGAATGAGCGGGAGGTTGCGGAAAAGCTGGATGTAGACCGTGGCAAGGGCGTTCAAACCAAGCTGCCGCGCATCTCTGGCGGTTCCGATGGCGAACCCGAGTATGGTCGACAGAACTATACAGATCAGTCCCAAAAACAGCGTGTTCAGAAAGCCGATCAGCAGCGTTCTGGAGTAGCTGTCGTCAATGCTCCGGTCGATAAGCGAAAAGGAGTAGGACCAGCCGGTCGCCCGCTCGAGAAACCCGAAACCGCTCGTCATGTTGAGTTCAGTCAGGTTCGTGTGGGCTGTCGATATCGCAACCCAGATTACGAGAACCACAAAAACCACGAGAAGCGCCTGGACGAGCATATCCCGACGACTGCGCCTTAGCTTGAGAGCCGCAGCATCCATTTCCGGATCCTCCTTGCCGCAACACAATCAAAAGGCGGCAGCAGCTCACACTGCCGCCGCCCTGCGAACTTGTCCTAGTCGAGGATCGGTGCGTAGAGAACGCCGCCGTGGCTCCACAGGTTGTTCAGCCCGCGCTCGAGCTTGTAAGGAGAGCCTTTGCCGAGATTGCGATCATAAATCTCGCCGAAATTACCCGTGGCCGCGATCATTTCCTTTGCCCATGTGTCGCGGATGCCGAGGCGCTCGCCCATGCCGGGGTCAACGCCAAGAAGGCGGGCGATTTTCGGATTTGGCGGATTGGACGCCATTTCTTCCACGTTTGCAGACGTGACACCTTCTTCTTCTGCGATCAGAAGAGCTGCAATCATCCAGTTGACCATATCGACGAATTCTTCGTCCCCCTGGCGCATGGCTGCAGCAATCGGTTCGTTGGAGAGCTGGTCCGACAGGATGATATGGGCATCGGGCTTTTCAAGTTCTGTCGCGCGCAGGACAGCCAGGAACGGTCCCCACGCCGCGAAGGCATCGCAGCGGTTCGCAAGATAGGCAGCCCGCAGTTCAGACGCCTTTTCGTAGGACACCATGGTGTGTTCGATGCCAAGCGTCTTGAGATAATTTCCTGCAAGACGCTCGATTGTGGTTCCGGCTTCAACACAGATGGTGCCGCCGTCGAGTTCTTTCGCTTCCGTGATGCCCAGGTCGCCATGCGCCATGAACTGGGTTCCGCCGAAAAAGTAAGGCAGGCTGAACTGCAATCCTACCTCGGTATCGCGCCCCATCGTCCAACCGGTCGCCTTGATGATCACATCGACATCACCTGACTGAAGCGCCGGAAAGCGCTGCGCCCAGCTGAGCGGTACTATCTGAGCCTTGTCCGGGTCGCCGAGGATCGCGGTGGTCAGGGCACGGCACATGTCGATGTCCAGGCCCTTCCACTCGTTTTTGTCATTCACTTCAACAAATCCGAAGTAGCTGCCGTTGTGGCCGCTGCACAAAAGAGTTCCCCGTTCCTCAATGGCCGTAACTGTCGAACTTTTCGCAACGGCTGTTACGGGAGCCGCAACACCTGCGGCAAACGCAACCGCGCAGGCGATTTTTGCAATATTGGTTGCCATTTTAGCTGTTCCCTGTTTTATATATCAGAACATGTGTTCCATTTAATAGGTTACGGTCACTCGAAAATGAGTCAAGTGAATTCTGGTGTTCCGGGTCAAAGAGGCCAAATTTTCACCTTTATGACCGGTCAATGGGCAGGATATCGCGTTGACGCATATTCCCTGGGCATGCCGGGTCCGTTCGAGACCCGCGCAACGCAGTCCGTCACGCGTTGAGCGATTGGCCAAGGCTTGGAATTTGATTGCAACGCCCTAGGAGTTACCTGAAACTCGGTTTGCAGTGCCAAGGGCCGTCCGCAGGAGGAAAGATGATGATCCGTTCGAATTACCCGGTCGACATGGCTGTTGTCCCCGAGGTGAAGGCGTTCTTCGATCCGGCAACGAATACCATCAGCTATGTGGTCAAGGACCCGTCGTCGAATGCCTGCGCCGTCGTCGACAGCGTCATGGATATCGACTTCGCCGCCGGGCGCATCACCTATGACAATGCGGACGAAATCATCGCCTATATCCAGGACAACGGCCTGGAACTGGAATGGCTGATCGAAACTCATGTCCATGCCGACCACCTGTCCGGTGCGCCCTATATCCAGCAAAAGCTCGGCGGCAAGCTGGGCATCGGTGACAAGATCACCGTGGTGCAGGAAACCTTCGGCAAGGTGTTCAATGAAGGCACGGAGTTCCAGCGCGACGGCAGCCAGTTCGACCGCCTGTTCCAGGACGGCGATACCTACACGATCGGCGGGATGACGGCCTTTGCCATGTCGACCCCGGGGCACACACCGGCCTGCATGGTGCATGTGATGGGGAATGCCGCCTTTGCGGGCGATACGCTGTTCATGCCGGACGGGGGCTCTGCGCGGGCGGACTTTCCGGGCGGTGATGCGGCCATGCTCTACGATTCAATCCAGAAGGTCCTGGCGCTGCCGGACGAGATGCGGCTTTACATGTGCCACGACTATGGCCCGAACGGGCGCGACATCCAGTGGGAGACCACGGTCGGCGACGAGAAAGAGCACAACATCCATGTCGGCGGTGGCAAGTCGAAGGAGGACTTCGTCAAGTTCCGCACGGAACGCGATGCGCAGCTGGCCATGCCGAAGCTGATTATCCCGTCCATTCAGGTCAACATGCGTGCCGGAAAGCTGCCACCGGCCGACGACAGCGGAAAAACCTTCCTGAAAGTCCCGGTCAACGAACTCTAGGCGCCGGCGCGCGAAAAAAGGATCATTCCGTTCGGTTCAATCCGTCTTGATCAGTCCGTCTCGGTCAGTCCAGAAGGACGGATCCTGACGAGGCATTCAGCGCAAATGCCAGTCCTGCCTCACCCTGCGAGACGTCTGCCAGATGCCTCACATTCAGGGCGTCGAGCATTGCCTCGATCCGCGACGGGTCGGGATGCGTGAGCTGCACGGATTGCAGTCTCACCTCAAGATCCTGCTGGCCGGTCGAGGGGTGGGGACCGGGTGACCATTCAATAAAGGCCGGCAACAGACCGTTTTCGGGAAGGCTTCCGTCGCGCGGGACGGTAAGCCTCCAGGTCCGGTCTCCACGCGCGAAGTCCACCACCTCTCCCAGATCGACAGGGCTGTCAGCGATAACCCGGTCAAGGTCCGTTGTATTCACGACCCATGTCAGCGCCCGTGGCCGCTCGCTCAATCTCTTTTGGGTCGCCGGATCATCGAGCGTAAACCATCGCGCCCGGCCAGGATCCGGTGCGTCCGGATCAATCGCGATGAGTTCGAAAAAGCTCTCGTTTCCCGCCTGCATGACGCAGTTGTGCGTGCTCATTGCCGCATGTTTGCCGCCTTTGGGAACGCTTACCCCCAGCTTTTCCTGAATATAGGCAACACCTGTTTCGAGGTCTGAACACCCGATGGCGAAATGGTCGATCTTGTTTTGCATGACTGACCTAGTCTTGAAGGAGATGGAAGGCTTGGCGCAGATCGGTCTTGAGCGTATCCAGATCGTCGAACCCGATGCTGAAGCGCAGCAACGGTCCCGCGCCGAGTTGCCGGCTTCGGTCTGACGTCATAGGCAGGACGAGGCTTTCGTAGCCGCCCCAGCTCACCCCGATCCCGAAACACCGCAACGCATTGACGAAGGAGCGGAAGTTCTGATCGGCAGTCTGTTTGAAAATCGCGGAAAAGAGGCCTGCGGCTCCGGAAAAGTCGCGTTTCCAGTTTTGGTGCCCGGGACAGCTCTCGAACGCCGGATGAAGCACCCTGTCAATGCATGGCTGCTGCGACAGCCAGAGTGCCATCTCCTTGCCGGCGCGATCCTGATGTTCCATCCGCATTTTCAGAGTGCGTACGCCCCGCAACGTTAGAAAGACTTCCTGAGCGCCGGGTTTGTCGCCGAGCAGCATGACAGTCTTGCGGATGCGCTCGTGAAGTGGCCCGCTTGCAGCAATGACACCCATCATCGCGTCGGAGTGCCCGCAAAGATGCTTTGATCCGGAATAGACGACCACATCCGCACCGAGCGCCAAGGGTTTGCAGAAGACCGGCGAGGCCCAGGTGTTGTCGAAAACGACGGGCACGCCTCTTTTTTTGGCCACGCGCGCAATTTGCGGCAGATCGCAGACCTCAAACGTGCCGGATCCGGGCGCTTCCGCCATAACTGCAAACGTGTTTTCGCGTATCTTGCCGTCGATGCCGCTCATTGGATCGAAAGGTTCGATTGAAACATTCATGGCTGCGAGAATGCCGTCGCAGAAACTTCTGGTGTTGCCGTAAAGATTTTCGGCAACGAGCAGATGCGCGCCCGGTGTTGCCAGGGCCAGCAGCGTTGAAGTAATCGCCGACACGCCTGAAGACGTCAGCGTCACTCCGTCCGCACCGTCGAGCTCAGCAAGTAGATCCTCAAGCGAAAATGTCGCCGCATTTCCATAGCGGCCGTAATACGGCGTTCCGTTTTCGTAACGCGCTTCTCTTGCCGCTTCGAAGGCTTCGAGCGTGTCGAAGACGACGGTGGATCCCAACTCCACAGGCCAGTTCACCTGTCTTCCCTCGGGACCATCAGGCCTGCCGCCGTGTACCAGGGCATCGGCCAGTGTCGTCGTTTTCATTCTGGTGGGCTCCCGAATTCGAGTAGTGTTGAATTGATGACACTGGTCCTTATGTGTGTCAATATATAGAAAATTTGTTCTGGTTAGCGAAACAGAAATGCCACTCACTTCAAATCACTGGGGTATCGGCTGCGTTCAGGTCGAAAACGGCCGGATCGCCTCGGTCGACCCGCATCCTGCAGATCCCGAACCCTCCCCCATCAACGGCAACATTGCCTCAAGCCTGAACGGCCAGGCCCGCGTTCTACGGCCCGCCGTGCGCAAAGGCTGGCTCGAAAACGGGCCCGGTCCTTCAACGCGCGGAGAAGAGCCCTTTGTCGAAGTCAGCTGGGACACGGTGATCGATCTCCTGGCCGATGAGCTGAAAAGGGTCAGGGAGACCCACGGCAACAATGCGATTTTTGCCGGTTCCTACGGTTGGTCGAGCGCGGGCCGTTTTCATCATGCCCAGAGCCAGCTCAAACGGTTCCTCAACACCGAGGGCGGGTTCGTCCGCTCGGAAGGAAACTACAGCTACAATGCGGCTTTGGGCCTGATGCCGTTCATACTGGGCCCGTTCCGGAAGCACGTCGCGCAGGCCACGCGCTGGTCCGTCATTGCAGAGCATAGCGAGCTTGTCGTTCTGTTTGGCGGCCTCGCCATGCGCAACGCCCAGGTCAGCGACGGCGGCATCTCACAACACCGGCTTGGCGACAACCTTGCCAAGTGTGCCCGCAAGGGCGTCCGCTTCGTCAATTTCAGTCCGCTGCGAAGCGATGTACTGGATACCGTCGACGCTGAATGGATTGCGCCGCTACCTGGCACAGACGTCGCCGTCATGATGGGCATCGCCCATACACTTTTGGAAGAAAATCTGCACGACCAGAACTTCCTTGACCGCTACAGCGTCGGCTTCGACCAACTGGCTGCCTATCTTCGCGGAGAAACGGACGGCATAGCCAAAACACCGGAATGGGCCGCAGAACGTTCCGGCATCCCAGCTGCGAAGCTGAGACTGCTCGCTCGGGAAATGGCCGCAAAGCGCACAATGATCTCGTGCGCTGCCAGCCTGCAACGCGCCGACTACGGGGAGCAGCCCCTCTGGATGACCGTTTCGCTTGGGGCCATGCTCGGTCAGGTCGGTCTTCCGGGAGGCGGCTTCACGATCGGTTACGGCGTCAATGGCAATATCGGCAATATCGAGCGGATATTCCGCCCCGGCGCGCTGTCACAGGGGCAACGCCAGATACCGGACTTCATTCCGGTGAGCATGATTTCAGAAATGCTGCTGCACCCCGGGCAGGACTATACCTATCTGGGTCAAAAGCAGACACTACCGAACGCGAAGATGGTCTGGTGGGCGGGCGGCAATCCGTTTCACCATCATCAGGACCTGAACCGGCTGAGGCGCGCTTTTGCAACGCCGGACACGATTGTCGTCAATGAGATCAACTGGACCGCGACGGCTCGCCACGCTGACATCGTCCTGCCCGTGGCAGCGCCGCAGGAACGAACCGATTTTGGTGCCGGCAAATCGGACAACGCGCTGATCCCGATGCCTGCCTGTGCTGCTCCTCCCGGCGAGGCGCGAACCGAATTCGACATCTACTGCGACCTCTCAAGGCGCCTTGGAAATGTGGATGGTTTCTCAGAAGGCCTCGACGAGCACGGCTGGCTCATCAGGCTCTGGGAAGAAACGAGAACGGCCGCCAAAGAACACGGGATCGCGTTGCCGGATTGGAACACATTCATTTCAGGTGACGTGATCACCTTGCCCGACCCGTCGCCGAACCAGGTCTTCCTTTCGGACTACCGGGCCGAACCGGAAAAATTTGCGCTACCGACACCGAGTGGACGTATCGAACTGTACTCCCAGACAATAGACGATATGAACCTGCCGGATTGCCCGGGGCATGCGAGCTGGTTTGAGCCAAGAGACAGGGCAGCTGCGAATGACCAGACCTATCCGCTCGCACTGGTTTCGGGCCAGCCAGGAACCCGTCTCCACAGCCAGCTCGATAACGGCGCAACAAGCCTCGCGTCGAAGATCAAGGAGCGCGAGCCTGTCCTGATTCACCCGAGAGATGCAGCCAAACGGGACATCTCCGACGGCGACGTCGTCGAGCTTTACAACGCCCGTGGTCGCTGCCTTGCCGGTGCCAGGGTGACGGAAGACATTCGCGAAGGATGCGTGTTTCTTTGGACCGGTGCCTGGTATGACCCGGATTTCTCAAGCCCGGATCAGCGCGACCGACATGGGAACCCGAACGTTCTGACGCATGACCACAGGACGTCGTCGCTCACACAAAGCACAGCTGCGCATTCGACAAACATCGAAATCCGGCTGCCGCAAGGGTCCGTTCCTCCGGTCCAGGCACATGTACCGCCTCGATTTACCTTTGCGGATACGTCCGCTACATTGCCAAAAACCGCCAGCAAAGACTGACTATGTCCGAAAAAAAACCGACCGAAGCTAAAGTAGATTCCACACTCTCCAAAGGCCTGGCAATCCTCGAAAAGCTCGCCGAAGCGCGCCGGTCACTAGGTGTCACCGAGATCTCCCGCGCGCTGGACCTGACCAAGTCGAATACGTTCCGCCTGCTGCAAACGCTTTCCAGACTTGGCTATGTCGCACAACGGGAAGACGGCAGCTACGCGGTAACGCTCAAGATGTGGCAAGTCGGACGCTCGACGGTCGACAGTCTCAACCTAAGAGAACTCGCGGCTCCTGAAATGGCGTATCTCGCCGACGAGACGGGTGAGACGATCTACCTGGCGGTCCCCGAACAATTCAATGTCGTCTACATCGACAAAATCGAGAGCAAGAAGCCGATCCGGTCCTGGAACCCGATCGGCGGATCGGCGCCGATCCATTGTGTCGGGACCGGCAAGGCAATCCTGGCGGCGAACTATACCAGCTTGCGGGAAAAACTGTCGGAGCCCCTGCAGTCGTTCACGAACCGCACCTTGACCTCGCTGAGCCAGCTCGATGCGGACATCGAAGCCACGCAAATGCGCGGCTATGCATTCGACACGGGTGAATTCCGCGACCGCATTTTGAGTTTTGGAGCTGCGATCAAACTACCGGACGGTGAAGCAGTCGCGGCGATCGGCATCTCGGTCCCGAACGTCAACCTGCCCGACAATGCGGAAGAACGCTTCGGTTCTCTTTCAGCACATGCGGCCGAAGCGGTTTCCCGCAAACTCTCAAGGGTGTAAACTCTTGCTCCACGAGACGCGTTTTCGCCAGGCAAGACGCGCCTCGCCGCTCACAGCTCTTTCCTGTTTATGACTTGGGTTCCGGCATCTCCACCGGACCGCCCTTTTCTGCCCATTTGGAAAAACCTTCTCTCAAATGCGCGGCCTCAAAGCCCATGTCCTGAAGCGTCGCGACCGTCAGCGCCGAGCGCCAGCCGGACGCGCAGTGAAAGATGAACTTCTTATCTTCGCCGAAAATCTCCTTGAAATAAGGGCTTTCCGGGTCGACCCAGAATTCAACCATACCTCTTGGCGCATGGACGCTCCCGGGTATAAAGCCGGACCTCTGCCGCTCGCGCACATCGCGGATATCGACAACAACGACGTTGTCGTTGTCCAGAAGCTGGATCAGGTCCTGGATCTCGATTTCCTCAATGCGTGCCCGTGCTTCGGCGACCATGCTCGCTGAGTTCTTCTTGAGTTTTTTCATATCGCTCTCTGTTTCGATATATAAAACGATTATTTCTTATGTTGACACACACCCCTGATGTTTGCAACTAATCCAATATGGGCACGTTTGTGTAACAACGGTAGACAGGAGGCTGTTGCGGTGACCCGAACAATGCCGATTTCCCTTTGGGATGCTTCAGCCGAAGAACGCGACTTCGAAGGGCGGTTGCCGGAAGGTGAAACCTTTGACGTTGCCATTGTCGGCGGTGGCTTCACCGGCCTCTCCACGGCGCTGCATTGCTCCGAAGCCGGACTTTCCACCTGTGTCATCGAGGCCAATCATATCGGGTTCGGCGGTTCCGGTCGAAATGTCGGTTTGGTAAATGCGGGGATCTGGCTGCCACCGACACAGGTCCGCGAAAAACTGGGAACCACATATGGCCCGCGCTTCCTGCAGCGGTTCGGGCAGGGGCCCGAGATGGTTTTCGATCTGATCGAAAAGCACCAGATCAGATGCGAGGCAACCCGCCAGGGGACGATCCACGCCGCACACGCCCCTTCCGGATTTCGCGACCTGGAGGCACGGTGGAAAGAGTGGAACTCCATGGGCGAGCCGGTCGACCTGCTGGGGCGAGAGGAAATCGCAGACAAAATCGGCACAGATATGTTCCACGGCGGCCTGATTGATCGCCGCGCCGGGACTGTCAATCCGATGGGATATTGCCGCGGTCTTGCCCGCGCCGCGACAGCGGCCGGGGCCAAGATCTGTACGGGCGTGAAGGTCACCAATCTCCTGAAACAGACCGATGGCTGGGCCGTTGAAACCGACAAGGGTCATCTTCAGTCGAAAGCCGTGGTTCTGGGGACCAATGCCTACACCGATGCGCTATGGCCCGGGCTCAACAAGACCTACACAATGATCCACTATTTCCAGTTGGCTACCGAGCCACTGGGAGAAAAAGCTGCTCACATCCTGCCGGAAAGACAGGGGCTCTGGGATACGGCACCGGTCATGTTCTCACTCCGCAAGGACAACAACGACCGCCTGATCATCGGATCGATGGGCAAGGTCATCGGCACGAAGTCCAGCGGACTTTCCCAGCGTTGGGCGCAAAAGCGGATATCGAAGATGTTTCCCGACCTCGGCAGGGTCCGGTTTGAAGAAGCCTGGCACGGCCAGATTGCCATGACGCCCGACCATCTTCCGCGCATTCACACGTTGGACGAGGGGCTCTACACCCCCATCGGCTACAATGGCCGCGGCATAACCACCGGGACGATTTTCGGACAGGGCATGGCGGGTCTTCTGACAGGCATGGATCCCAAAGAACTCCCCTTGCCGATCACAGATGTAACTGCCGTTGCGTCCGCGCCGCTGATGTCGCGCTTCTACAATCTTGCCTTCACTGCCAACCAGTTCATCAAGGGTTTTTAAGCAGAATGAATATGTCGGACATTCGTGTTGGCGTGGATATCGGCGGCACGTTTACGGATGTGGCACTGGATCACCCGGGTGGCATGGCCACGTGCAAGGTGCTCACGGACTACACCGAACCCGAACGTGCGATCCTGAAAGGGATTGAAACAGCCGCACAAAAGGCAGGCATTGCACTTCACACAATTGATCAGGTCATCCATGGCACAACGCTGGTCACCAACGCGCTGATCGAACGGCGTGGCGCGCGGACAGCGTTTGTCACCACCGAAGGCTTTCGGGATGTCATCGAGATGCGGTCCGAGAACCGCTTCGAGCAGTATGACCTCAACCTCGAACTGCCGAAGCCGCTTGTTCCGCGCAAGGACCGTTTCACACTCAACGAGCGCGTCGGCCCGCAAGGCCAGGTCCTTCTCGATCTTGATGCCGGCGAAGCACGGCGACTGGCGGAACGCATCGTTGAAGCCGGTTATGAGGCCGTTGCAATCGGACTGATGCACGCTTATGCCAACGATGCGCATGAGCGCATGATGGCGGACGCGCTCAAAAAACTGGCACCTGACCTGTCGATTTCACTTTCTTCCGTGATCTCTCCGCAGATGCGCGAGCTGCCACGCTTCAACACGGTGATCGCCAACGCATATGTTCAGCCGCAGGTCTCTGCCTATCTCAACCGGCTTGTGGCGAAACTCCGAAACGCGGACGTTTCCGCACCGGTGTTCATGCTCCATTCCGGTGGCGGTCTCATCTCGGTGGAAACAGCGTCCGAGCAACCGGTCCGGCTTTTGGAATCCGGGCCTGCGGGAGGCGCAATTTTTGCCGCGGAGTTTGCCAGATCCCACCAGATCGACAAGGTGATGTCGTTTGACATGGGCGGAACCACCGCGAAAATCTGCCTGATCGAGGACGGCGCTCCAAAAACGGCAAACACATTCGAAGTCGCAAGGACCTACCGCTTCAAAAAAGGGTCCGGCATGACCGTGTCCACGCCAGTCGTGGAGATGGTCGAGATCGGCGCGGGCGGCGGCTCCATCGCGTCTATCGATACCATGGGACGTATCCAGGTGGGCCCACGATCTGCCGCGTCCGAACCGGGGCCTGCCTGTTATCAGCGCGGCGGCGTGGAACCGACCGTCACAGACAGCAACCTGGTGCTCGGGCGGCTCGATCCGGACAATTTCGCAGGCGGCGAAATTCCCTTGTCAGTTGATCTCGCGCAGCAGGCGCTCTCAGAGCGGATTGCCGAAGCGCAATCGATCCCGGTCAGCGATGCTGCCTTTGGCGTCACCGAAATGGTCGACGAGAACATGGCCAATGCGGCCCGTGTTCACACGGTTGAAAACGGCCGGGATATCGAGCACTTCACGATGATCGGCTTTGGCGGTGGCGCGCCATTGCATGCGTGCAGGCTCTGCGAAAAGCTCGGCATCAAAGCGCTGCTGATCCCTCCGGGTGCCGGTGTCGGCTCTGCGATCGGCTTCCTGCGCGCACCGTTCAGCTATGAAGCGACAAGAGGTCTATTTCAGACACTCGCGTCGTTTGACGCCGACGCCGTCAACGCAGCACTCGAAGCCATGGAAGCGGAAGCGCGAGCCTTTGTTCGTGCCGGTATCGGAGACGGCCGCACAACGACCCGCCTCACTGCGTTCATGCGGTATGCCGGACAGGGCTGGGAAATCCCCGTTCCGCTGCCGCACAAGATTTTCACCTCCGGGGATACGGACGCTATTCTGGCCGCATTCGAAAGTGCCTACAGGATGCTGTTCGGCAGGACGATCGACGGGCTCGCACCTGAAATCACAAACTGGTCTCTCATCGTGGCTTCCGAAAGACCGCAACCGGAGACAACAAAGCCGCAGGCAGGTTCGGAAGATGCCGCCGTCCTAAGAACGCGCCCGATATTTGACGCTGCACTGCGCAGCATTGTCGAGGCGCAGGAAGTCGAACGCTCAGCCATGACACCAGACAGTGTCATCGCGGGCCCGGCCGTAATCATCGAGGCGGAAACCACCACCATCGTCACATCCGCTTATCGCGCTGTTGGTCAATCCGACGGCTGCCTGTTGCTGGTCCGGAAGGATGCCAAATGACGCCGACCGCCATTGATTACCAGATCATGTGGAACCGCCTCGTCGCTGTTGTCGAGGAGCAGGCAACGACCCTGATCCGTACCGCGTTTTCAACCTCGGTCCGCGAAGCGGGAGACCTCTCTGCGGGCCTTTTCGACCGCAGCGGCCGGATGATGGCACAGGCCGTGACCGGCACGCCGGGCCACGTCAACGCCATGGCTGAAAGCGTAACGCATTTCGCGCGTGAAATCGGCTTGCAGAATATTTATGACGGCGACGTCTTCATCACGAATGATCCGTGGCTCGGGACAGGGCACCTGCATGACATCACCGTCGTCACACCGGTGTTCCGCCTCGGCCTGCATATCGGATTTTTTGCCTGTACGGCGCATGTCGTCGACATAGGCGGGCGCGGTTTCGGACCGGATGCCGGTGAAGTCTTTGAAGAAGGCCTGTTGATCCCGATCTGCAAGTTTGCCGAGCGCGGCGAGGTCAACGAACTTCTGGTCTCTGTCATTCGCGCAAATGTCAGAACGCCGGATCAGACCGTCGGCGACATGTACTCACTCGCTGCCTGCAACGAAGCGGGCAATCGCCGTCTGCAGGCAATGCTCGACGAATTCCGGATCGACGATCTGGACGGCCTTGCCGACTTCATCATGGACGCCAGCCGAAAGGCGACCCGCGAGGCAATCGCCAAGGTGCCCGACGGCACTTACCGGCATGACATGACGGTCGATGGCTATGATCGTCCGGTGGAGATCGTGGTGACGCTGAAGGTCGACGGTGACCGCTTGTCGGCGGATTTCAGCGGGACGAGCGGCATGAGCGCCTTCGGCGTGAATGTGCCGGAAGTCTATACCAGAGCCTATGCCTGCTACGGCCTGAAATGCGCGATTGCGGCCAGTGTGCCGAACAACACCGGGTCGCTGGATCCCTTTGAAATTTCCGCGCCCGAAGGCTGCATCCTTGCCGCGAAGCGGCCGGCGCCTGTCTCGGTGCGTCACGTTCTCGGGCATCTGGTGCCCGATGTCGTACTCGGCGCGCTGCACAAGGCCATGCCTGGAACCGTTCCCTCCGAAGGCGCATCGGCGCTCTGGAACATTCAGATTTCCGCCCGCCCCAGCAATCCGGAGACCGGTCTGGAAAACGCGGAAATTCTGATGTTCAACTCCGGTGGAACGGGCGCACGCCCTTCTGTTGACGGGCTTTCGGCGACAGCTTTTCCCTCTGGCGTTTCAACCATGAGCGTCGAGGCAACCGAACATGTCGGGCCAATTACCGTCTGGCGCAAGGATCTGCGCGAGGGATCCGGTGGCGCGGGCGCCCTGCGCGGCGGGCTTGGCCAGGTCATCGAGATCGAAGCGCGTGACGGCTACGACTTCTGGTTCAATGCAATGTTTGACCGGGTCGAAAATCCAGCGCGGGGACGCGAAGGCGGCCATCCGGGGGCCGCAGGCCGCGTTGAACTGACTGACGGAACGCGCCTCAAGTCCAAAGGCCGGCAACGTGTGCGAAACGGACAGCGTCTGAAGCTGAGCCTGCCCGGCGGCGGCGGATATGGCGACCCGAAACAACGGGACCGGTCGCGGCTAATTGCTGATATTGAAGCTGGAATGATCACAGCTGATCAGGCCGCAAAAGACTATGGATATTCTGGAGAAGAAAAATGAGCGAGAAAATCGCACTCGTTACGGGCGCTGCTCAGGGCATCGGATATGCCTGCGCCGAAGCACTGGCCGAAGACGGTTTCAAAGTTGTCCTGTCCGACATTCAGGATAGCGTTCATCAGGCTGCCGCGCGTCTTGGCGGCACGGGCTATGTTTGCGACATGGGCAATGTCGAGCAGATTAGCGACATGTTCGACCGGGTCGAGGCCGAGGCGGGACCGGTCGCAGCTCTCGTCAACAATGCCGGCATTGCGATGCCGGGCGACTTTCTCAAATATTCGCTCGACGATTTCAAAAGGGTGCTCGACGTCAATCTGATCGGTGTCTTCCACGCGACCCAGCGGGCCGCAAACACGATGGTCGACCGCGGCATCAAGGGTGCGATCGTGAACATGTCCTCGATCAACGCACAGGTCGCCATTCCCGCAATCCCCGCCTATTGCGCGTCAAAGGGCGGTGTCATGCAGCTGACAAAGGCCGCGGCCCTGTCGCTGGCGCCTCACGGCATTCGGGTAAATGCTGTCGGCCCCGGCTCCATCGACACGGAAATGATGGCCGGTGTGAACGCAAATCCGGAAGCCCTTGCAAAAGTCATGTCGCGGACCCCGATGGGCCGGGTCGGAACCGCCCGCGAAATCGGCAACACGGTGGCTTTCCTGGCATCGGAAAAGGCCAGCTACATCACTGGCGAGACGATTTATGTCGACGGCGGCCGACTTGGTCTGAACTACACGGTATGAACTCATGAGCGGCTACACGGAAACCTATCAGGCCTGGCTGGACGATCCCGAAGCGTTCTGGATGAACGCCGCGAAGGATATCGACTGGATGAAGGCTCCGGACATCGCGTTCGACCCTGATGCCGGAGCCTACGGTCGCTGGTTTCCGGATGGTGTCTGCAACACATGCTGGAACGCGGTGGATCGCCACGTCGCCGCTGGTCATGGGGAGCGTCTCGCGCTCGTGCACGACAGTCCGGTTACCGGGTCCAAGCAAAGCTTCACCTACGCCGAACTGCAAACAGAGGTCGGCGCGCTCGCCCAGGTCCTTCTTGCCAACGGTGTCGAAAAGGGCGACCGCGTGATCATCTATATGCCGATGGTTCCGGAAGCCATATTCGCAATGCTTGCATGCGCCCGCCTCGGGGCCATCCATTCTGTTGTTTTCGGGGGATTTGCCGCAGCAGAACTTGCGACCCGGATAGAAGACGCCAAGCCGAAGATCATCATTTCGGCGTCCTGCGGCATCGAGCCCAATCGTGTCGTTGCCTACAAGCCGCTTCTCGATGAAGCCATCGCGATGTCGGAGGACAAGCCTGAAAAGTGCATCGTTCTCCAACGGGACGCGCTTGCAGCGGACATGATTTCCGGCCGCGACCTGGACTACACAGAGACCGTCGGCGCGGCACGCGGAACCATTCCGGACTGCGTTCCGGTCAAGGCCACCGATCCGGCCTATATTCTCTACACGTCCGGAACGACCGGGCAGCCGAAGGGTGTCGTACGCGACACCGGCGGCCACATGGTGGCAATGAAATGGTCGATGGAGCACCATTACGGTGTCAAACCGGGTGACGTCTTCTGGGCAGCGTCCGATGTCGGCTGGGTCGTTGGCCATTCCTACATCTGCTACGCACCCCTTCTGCACGGCTGCGCGACAATTGTTTATGAGGGCAAGCCGGTTGGAACACCGGATGCAGGCGCGTTCTGGCGAGTCATCGCCGAACACAAGGTCGTTGCGCTCTTCACCGCGCCAACCGCGTTTCGTGCCATTCGCAAGGAAGATCCGTCGGGCAAGCTGATCGACAATTACGATCTCAGCCACTTCCGGACCCTTTTTCTGGCGGGCGAACGATCCGATCCGGCGACCATCGAGTGGGCGCAGCAGAAACTGAAACGGCCCGTGATCGACCATTGGTGGCAGACCGAAACCGGCTGGCCGATGTCCGGCAACCCGGTGGGGCTCGGCGTGCTGCCTGTCAAACCGGGATCCCCCGGCGTCCCGATGCCGGGTTACAAGATCGACGTCCTGGATGACGCCGGCAATCCGGTCCCGCCCGGGACACTTGGCAACATCGTCTGCAAGCTGCCCTTGCCGCCGTCCGGAACGCCCACGCTCTGGAACGCCGAAGAGCGCTTTTTCAGCGCGTATCTGAAGGACTTTCCCGGTTATTACACGACGTCCGACGCCGGCATCATCGACGAGGACGGATATGTCTTCATCATGGCGCGCACGGACGACATCATCAATGTGGCCGGGCATCGTCTTTCAACCGGCGCTATGGAAGAAGTGATCGCCGCACACAAGGACATCGCCGAGTGCGCGGTCATCGGTGCCGCCGACGCCCTGAAAGGACAGATGCCAATCGGTTTCTTCGTTCAAAACGATGGCGCAGGCCGGGACGAGGCCGAGCTTGAAAATGAGCTCGTGGCACTGGTGCGGGAAAAAATCGGCGCCGTCGCGGCCTTCAAGACGGCCATGGAAGTCAAGCGGCTTCCCAAGACCCGATCCGGCAAGGTCCTGCGCGGCACGATGCAAAAACTCGCCGACAATCAGGACTTCAAGATGCCGGCGGCAATCGACGACCCGGCGATCCTCGACGAAATTTCAGACGTACTTGCCGACCACGGCTACAGGAAGGTGCAGGGATGATCGAACGGATTCACACTGGTCAGCGCATGAGCAAGATCGTCAAACACAATGGTGTCGCCTATCTCTGCGGCCAGGTCGGTGCAGGCGACAGCGTCGCCGAACAGACCCGCGACTGCCTCGCACGTGTTGACGCCCTTCTTACCGAAGCGGGTTCCGACCGGGAGCACATCCTGCAGGCAATCGTCTGGTTGGCGGACATGGCCGACTTTGCCGAAATGAACGCCGTTTGGGATGCCTGGGTCCCGGAAGGACACGCCCCGGCACGCGCCTGCGGCGAAGCGCGTCTCGCCAGAGACGTATTGAAAGTGGAAATCATTGTGACCGCTGCCGTCAAGGAGGACACCTGAGATGGAAATGCCCGCTGTCGAACTCCGCAAGGTGAACAAGTATTACGGAAGCTTCCACGCGCTCAAGGATATCGACTTTGCCGTTACCAAGGGCGAAAAGATCGTCGTCTGCGGCCCGTCAGGATCCGGCAAGTCAACCATGATCCGAACGATAAATCAGCTCGAGGAACACCAGTCCGGTGAAATCCTCATCCATGGTGACGAGATCTACGCAGATGCCCCGAATATCGAAACGCTCCGGCGTGACGTCGGTATGGTGTTTCAACACTTCAACCTCTTCCCGCACATGACCATTTTGGAAAACTGCACGCTTGCACCGATGCTGGCGCGCAAGGAAAGCCAGAGCGAAGCGGAAGAGCGCGCGATGGGGTATCTGGAAAAGGTCCGGATTGCCGATCAGGCGCTCAAATATCCCGGTCAATTGTCGGGCGGTCAGCAGCAGCGTGTTGCGATTGCACGCGCACTTTGCATGAAGCCCGATATCCTTCTCTTTGACGAGCCGACCTCAGCCCTCGACCCGGAAATGATCGGCGAGGTTCTGGACGTCATGGAAACGCTTGCAAAGGAAGGCATGACGATGATCTGCGTCACGCACGAAATGGGATTTGCAAAACGCGTTGCCGACCGGGTCATTTTCATGGACGCCGGCCAGATTGTTGAAGAAGCGGATCCGATATCCTTTTTTGAAAATCCGACCAATCCCAGAACCAAACTGTTTCTCGAGCAGGTGCTTACACACTGAGTGCTTGAGCTTTGCTCCTCCCCAAAAACATAGAGGTTCCCTCCCAGGGCAGCCTGCCTGGACCCGGCCGAAGCGCCGGGTTTTTTCTGAAGTGATTTCTCGGCTCAAGGCTGAGCGCTTCGTACCGGTCCAAGGGACCTGGAATGCCCGGGCAAGCCGCTCCGGGCATTCCAATGCCATAGACCGCTACTTCTTCAAGGAAGCAATAAAGGCGTCGACATCGGTCAGCGACAGATACTCGACTTCCTCAGTGCCGCTGTCGGTGAACTTCCAGACAACGGCCGGAGCCGAAACGTCGCCATTTGCGTCGAAACGCACGTCACCTGTGGCACCCTGGTATTTCACCGTGCCGCCGCCTGCGAGCGTATCCTTGGCTGTGCTGAATCCAGCGGTGTCCGCAGTGATCGGCGTGCCGGACGGGTCCGTTACTTTGGCGACGGCAGCTGCGATATCAGCACCGGACGCGTCCTTGCCAGCTGCTTCCATTGCAAGCAGCGCAATCATTGCCGCATCGAAGCTGTTGGCAAGACCGGGTCCGTTCGGTTCCGAGCCGAATTTCTCCACATAGGCGGCCTTGAAAGCGTCGGCACTGGCAACACGCGGCGATGCCGTGTCCGTTCCCAAGGCACTCCCGAGATACTGCAGCCCGACATTGTCCCTGAATTCATCTGACTTGAGGGAGTTTGCCAGGATCATGTTCTGCGTTCCGCCGAGCGACAGCCATTCGCGTACCGCCGATGTTCCCTCGTTCGGGTATAGAGCGAGATAAAGTGCATCCGGCTGGCCGCCGATCGCTTCAGTCACCTCGGCCCGATAGGAGGGTTGTGCGTCGTTGATGGCGACGGAAGACGTCACCTCAATGCCGGCTGCCGCGAAGTCGGCCGCGATCAGGCGCGCCATGTCCTGCCCCCAGTCGTCGTTCTTGTAGAGGACGGCAACTTTCTTGTAGCCCTTGTCGGCAGCTACTTTCGCGCCCATGGCCGACTGCACAGCGGTCGTGGCAAATGTCCGGAACCAGAGGCCGTTCGTCTTACCGTCTTCCGACAGCTTCGTGAAAGCCGTTGACGACGAGCAGCAGGACATCTGCATGACACCGCCCGGAACCGTTACGGAGGTCAGGATCGGCATGGACACGCCGGAGGACACGGCTCCGAGCAGTACATTGACCCCTTCCAGATCGACAAGGGCCTTGGCTGCATCCACGCCGACCTTCGGATCGACCTGGGTGTCGCGGAGCACCATCTCTATCTGGCAGCCCGCAGCGCCGCCCGCTTCATTGACCTGATCAACGGCAAATTGGGCGACTTCCGCAATCGGGCGTCCCCAGTCGACTGATGTCGGCAGCGTCGCACCGATTTTTGTCGTGCAATCCTGCGCCTGAACTTCCGTCCCGAGCGCAGATACTCCAGCCGCGAAGGCGGCAACAGTCAGTAACGTTCTCATGTGAACCCCTCTGCTTGTGTTTTTTCCCGGTTCTGACCGGGTTGAGAAACGATCAGCCGCTCCGGAAAGAGGCCCTGCGGCCTCCAAAGCAGCATGCCGACGATCACAAGGCCGATCAGCACGAACTGGATCGACCCCGTGTAAAGCTGGGCTTCGATGGGCGCGAAGCGTGACAATGCCCACCCGGAAAATGTCCAGGCGCCCCAGATCAGGAATGCGCCTGCCAGGGCGCCGCGCGTGTTGCCGGCGCCGCCGACGATCAGCATGGCCCAGATCTGGAAGGTGAGAATGGGAAGAACGTCCTGCGGGCTGACGAAAGCGTAGAACGTTCCATAAAGGCCACCGGCAAGCCCGATGATAACGGAGCCCGTGACAAAGGAGATCAACCGGATCCGGTCTGGTGCCTTGCCGAGCGACCTGGCAGCGGTTTCGTCTTCACGGATCGCACGCAGCAATCGACCGAACGGTGACACCGTCAGCCTTTCAAGAAAAACATAGACAGCACCAAGGATCAGCAGCACGACAACAAGAAAAGCGGCGTTGTAGGTGAAGCCGTCGCCCAGCATATCCCTGAAAGGCCGTTCGAAGCCGCGGATCCCCTGCGCGCCGCCCGTCAGACCGGTCGCGTTCCGCATGACATTCTCAAACGCCACCGCCACCCCGAATGTCGCGATCGCCAGATAATCGTGCCGCAGCCTCAGTGTGAGCTTGCCGACAATCCAGGCAAGAATTCCCGCCGCAAGCATCCCACCTGCCAGGGCAAGTGGATAGAACAGGCTGAAGCCGCCGAGCTGACCGTCCTGCGGTGCCCCGCCCAGGATCAGCGTGCCATAGGCACCTGCGCCGAACGAAGCCACTACACCGCCGTTGAAAAGGCCCGTGTTTCCCCATTGCAGGTTCAAGCCGAGAACTGCGATCCCGAGGATCGCGGCAACCGTTGTGAAGAAGACGAGATAAGAGACAACGCCGATCATGCGCGCGCCTCCCCGAAAAGACCGTTGGGACGGATGAGGAGGACAAGAAGGATCATCAGGAACGGCACAGACGGCGAATATCCGGACGGCAACACGACGAGTGCGATGTTGGACGCGATGCCGACGATGAACCCGCCCAGAACCGCGCCATAGACGCTGCCGATACCGCCGACAATCGTGGCGGCGAAGATCGGCAAGACGAGGTCTCGTCCCATCACGGGCGTGATCTGATAACTCAGCCCGTAAAACACGCCGGCGAGAGCGCCCAGCGCACCGCCGATGATCCAGACGGCCACGATCATCTGTTTCAGATTGACGCCATGGACTTGTGCCAGGCTCGGGTTTTCCGCGATTGCCCGCAGGGCGAAACCAAAGGTCGTTCGTGAAAAGACCAGGTAGAGAACGAACATGATCAGCAGTGCGGCGATCAGCACGAAGACCTGATCCGGCTTCACCAGCAGCAGCGGATCACGCGACAACACCATGGCGAACGCGATGTCGCGCGAATAGAGCTCGCTCGACAACCCGAAAATCAAACCGATGACATTTCGGATAACCAGTGACATTCCAAAGGATGCGAACACCATCGACAGTTCGCCCCCTTTCTGCCGCACCCGGCGAAAAACCAGCTTGTCGATCAGAACGGCGGAGAGGCCAGTCACCACCATGGAAATGAGGATCGACAGGGCGAGCGCGCCCGTCATGGACAAGGGCCCGATCTTTGCCGACAAGACCGGAAGCAGGCTTTCGAAAAGCTTGTCGAATACAAGCGCGCAATATGCCCCGATCGACAAGAGTTCTGCGTGGGAGAAATTCGCGAAGCGCAGGATGTGCATCACCATTGTCAGGCCGATGGCACCGAGTGACAGAAAGGACCCGACCAGAATGCCGTCGACAAGATGCTGGATCATGCCGCCCCCTTCCGTTCTCCGCCGAGATAGATCCGACCCAGCGCCGGGTCCTGCAGCAACGCTTGCGCCGGCCCGTCGATCTGGTTCCGGCCTTCGGCGAGCACGTAGCAATGGTCAGCACGCTTGAGCGCCTGTTTGACGTTCTGCTCCACCAGCACCACCGAAACGCCCTGATGGGTGAGATGCTTGACGTGATCAAGAACCTCTTCGGCTGCCTTTGGAGAAAGGCCCGCAGACGGCTCATCCATCAGGATCAGGCGCGGTTCAACCGCGAGCGCCAGGGCAATAGCCAGGAACTGACGCTGACCGCCTGAGAGCGCGCCGGCCTTGTCGCGCCGCTTGTCCGCAAGCACGGGAAACCTCTCGAAAAGTGACGCCAGGCGTTTTTCGCGCTTGCCGTGGGCCTTGAGCGCGAGATCCAGATTTTGCTGTATCGTCAATGTTCGGAAGACATTGTCGGTCTGAGGCACATATGCCATGCCGTTGTCGGACATCCGGTCCGGTGACATGCCGGTGATGTCTTTCCCCGATAGCCTGACATGCCCCTTCGAGACGGATAACAGACCCGCAACCGACTTGATGAGTGTTGATTTCCCCGCACCGTTCGGACCGATAATGGCCGTCAGTTGCCCGGTTCCAGCAGACAGTGACACCTTTCGCAGGATCGGAAGATCCGGCACATAGCCTGCGGTCAGAGCGTCTATCTCAAGCACGGCCTCAGGCATCCATCGGCGCTCCCAGATAAGCATCCAGAAGGATCGGATTGGACTGTGCTTCGGCTGATGTGCCCTGAAACACGACCTTACCCTCGGCCATCGCAATCACCGGATCACAATGGCGCATCACGAAATCCATATCGTGTTCGATGATGAGAAACGTCTTGCCGCTCCGGTTCAGTTCTTCGATCTTTTCGATAAGCACTTCGGTGAGCGCAGGGTTCACGCCTGCCGCCGGCTCGTCCAGAAGGATCAGTCTCGGATCGCCCATGAGGACCCGTGCAAGTTCCAGAAGCTTCATCTGGCCGCCGGAGATTTTGCCTGCCGGCTGATCGGCAACCGGGCGAAGTGTCAGAAAATCCAGAACCTCCAGGGCCCGTTTCCGAATTGTTTCCTCTTGTTCGCGAATTGTCTTCTTGCCGAATACGGCACCCAGCAGCGTCTCGCCGGTCTGCTCCAAAGGGGCCAGCATGACATTTTCCAGAACACTCATGCGCGCAAAGGGCCGGGGGATCTGAAAGGTGCGACCGAGGCCGATGGCAAATCGACGGTCCGGTGGCAGTCTGGATATATCGGTTCCGAAAAGAGAAACCGTCCCCCGCGTCGGGGACAACTCGCCTGCAACGACATTGAACAGCGTCGACTTGCCCGCACCATTGGGGCCGATCAGGCCGGTGATCGATCCTTCGCGTATTTGCACCGAGACGTTGTCGACGGCGGTGAAATCGCCAAACGTCCGGCTCACGCCGCTGAGGGTGAGGATCGCGTCATCCATTGGACGCACCCAGAACCGCATCGTCCGGACGGGCATTCAGATTGTACTTCATGATCCTGCCGTGCCGTCCGGTCCGGTCGCGCTCCAGAGCAAAGACCGGTCCTTGCGGACCAGGCGCGGCGTCCAGCAGCCTCGAAATACGCGCTAGGTCGGTTTCGTCCAACTGAAAGCGGAAAACCTCGAGCGTCTTCGGCAAGTGTCTGGCGTATCGGGCGCCGACAATGGCCGCGGCCACCTGCGGCTGCTGGAGCACCCATCGCGTCGCGACCGAGCTCAACGTCACTCCGTAGCGGTCGCCGATGTCCTTCAACAGGTTCAGAAGGCCCTGAAACGCGGACCAGGAACCGAATTCATCGATGATCAAACGGTACTTGACCAATGACCTGTTCTCAAAGGCAAAGCCGGGATCCGACTTGCCAAGCCAGTTTTCTGTCAGGAACCCTCCGGCCAGTGTACCGTAGCACAGCAGTTTGATGTCGTGGTCCCCGCACCAGGGCACCAGCGATTTTGCCGGTCGCCGGTCAAGCAGGGAATATTGCACCTGGGTCGAAACAAGATCGATGCCGGCATCAAGGAACGGTTTTGTTTCCGGGATATCCCAGTTGGTGACGCCCAGATGCGCGATCTTGCCTTTCTTCTGGCAGCTCTTTAGAACCTCCATCGCGCGGACGGGCGCACCGATCGTGCTGTCCCACCAGTAAAACTGGACCAGATGCAGGCGTTCGATGCGAAGCCTTTTGAGAGACCTGTCGATGATCGCCTCAATTTCGTCCGCACGCAGGTCTGCAAGACGTTCGAGGTCGGGAACCAGTTTTGTATGAACCTGTACCCGGTCCGCTGCTTCACACCCGCGGCGACGCCTCAGATCGCCGATGAAGGCGCCGATCATTTCCTCAACGCCGGTATAGATGTCAGCGCAATCGAACGCGGTGATACCTGCGTCGAGAAAGGCTTCCATATCCGCGATCGCTGTTGTGGGGTCTACCGGTCCGTGATCGCCTGCGAGCTGCCAACCACCCTTGATGACGCGCGGGATCCGGTAATCCGGACGAAGCGGTGTTGTTTCCACACTCATTCCGCCTCATCCTTTTGCCAGTATGGCGTGCCGCGCGCTTCGGGCAGGCCACTCGTTTCAGCATGGGTGAACCAGCGCTTTTGCGTGCGTGTTATCCGGAATCGCCCGCCGCAATGCGGGTCGGCACAGGCAACTTCCGCATCGGTCGACATCCAGTCATTCGGGTGCGTGTCCCGTTGTTTGGCCGGCAGAAGCGGCAGGACCGCCGCGAGCGCATACATGGAAACACGCTGCCCTTCGGCGAATACAAGTGCTTCGCCCTCCACGGCGAAACTTTCGCCTTCAATGTGCCGGCACACAGGTGTTCGCCCGTCGAGAACTGTCTCCACTTTCAGGTCATAGAGCCAGAACCCGTCCTCTTTTTCAGAGGATGTTTCTTCGAGGTCACCTTTGTTTTCGTCAGCCACCGCTCCCCACTTTTTTGTCTCAGCGCCTTGCATGTGATCTGTGATATTTTATACCATGTCTCAAAATGGAGTTGTCAAGAAAGAAACCCGTCAAGGGTCGGAAGGACAGGGATGAGCCAGCCGAAGATTGCCCGGATAGATCAGTCCAAACTGCGCGAGAGTGCCTATGACGCCTTGCGCGAGGCCTTTACGCGCGGGGCCTTCGCACCTGGCGAGACGGTTAGCCTGAGAACACTGGCGGATCAGCTCGGCATCTCTCTGACACCTGTGCGCGAGGCGGTCCGGCGCCTCGTCGCTGAGGGTGCTCTTGTCGATACGCCGAGCCGCACGCTCGAAGTTCCCCCGTTTGACGCGGACAGAATGCGGGAACTGAAATCAGCGCGCCTCGCTCTTGAAGCCTTGCTGCTGGAAGAGGCGATGGACCACCTGGATACAGCCGCCATCGACGCGCTAGAGGACATCATATCCGCCCCCCGATCCGACAGCAGCACGCCAGATCTCAAGCAGAACTACGACTTTCATTTCAGCCTTTACCGGCGCTCCGGGTCGCGGGTGATCCTGCCTCTGGTGGAGGCGCTCTGGCTGCAATATGGCGCGTTCTTGAACCTCGTTGTCCGGGAGCGGTCCGCAAACGAGATCCCGGAACACATCCATCACCAGGAGATCGTTGCCGCGCTCAGGAAAGCGAACCGTGGCGCGGCACAGCGCGCTTTGGCGATGGATATCGAACGCAGCTTCAAACTCCTGTTGCCGGAAACCTGAAGGACCTTCCATGACACTGATGCCGCCGCGCCAGCCGCTTGCCGAAGGACTTGAGATCAGCCGCATCCTGACAGGCCTCTGGCAGGTCGCCGATATCGAAAAAGACGGGACCATTCTTGATCCGGACGCGGCTGCCGACGATCTCGAAAAGTACCTGGAAGCAGGGTTTTCGACGTTCGACATGGCCGACCATTACGGCAGCGCTGAGATCATCTCGGGTCGCTTGCTGTCCAGGCATCGTGAGAACAATCCGCCCCAGATCTGCACCAAATGGTGTCCGGAACCCGGACCAATGAGCGCAGACGTCGTCCGAGCAGGCGTTCAGGACAGGCTTGACCGGCTCAATACCAACCGGATCGATCTGCTGCAATTCCACTGGTGGAGCTTTGAGCACCCCGCCTGGCTCGATGCGCTACATGAATTGGCACGCCTGAAGGAAGAAGGTCTGATCAGGGCTCTTGGCGTGACAAATTTCGACGCTGCGCACCTTAGGCTGGCGCTCACCGACGGCATCCCGCTTGTGACCAACCAGGTGTCGTTCTCGATGATCGACCGGCGCGCCGCGGGACCGCTCGCCGAACTCTGCGCCGTCTCTGACGTGAAGCTGCTCGCCTATGGCACGCTTTGCGGTGGCTTCCTGTCTGAGAGATGGCTGGGCAAAGAGGAACCTTCGCACCTCACTGACTGGTCGAAGATGAAATACAAACGCTTCATCGACGCCGCAGGCGGTTGGTCGGCTTTTCAGGGCATTCTCCTTGCGGCCCGCGACGTTGCGAAAAAACATGGCGTTTCGATTGCCAATGTTGCGACACGCTGGGTTCTGGATCAACCGTCTGTCGCCGGTGTGATCGTCGGAGCCCGCATCGGCGAAAGCGAGCACATTGCCGACAATGCCAAGCTGTTTTCATTCTCGCTGGACCCGGACGATCACGATCGGCTCGCGCTGGCATTTGCCGCAACAAAAGACGTGCCGGGGGACTGCGGCGATGAATACCGGCGCCCTCCATTCCTGACTGCGTCGGGGGACCTCAGCCATCACCTTGCCGAAATGCCGCTTGCCCACAGCGCCAGAAATGCTCCACACCGGCCCGACGCCGCGCAGGTTCTCACAGGATCCGACTGGGAAGAGATCGCCGGATACTGCCGGGCCCAGAAGATCGGTAACAGGATCCTTGTGTCAGGCACCACGGCCGTTGCCGGTGCAGCCCGTGCTGTTGCGCCGGAAGATGCAGGCGCGCAGACGACCTACATTCTCGACAAGATCTTGGCTGCGCTCACCGCGCTCGGCGCCAGCGCCAAGGACGTTGTGCGGACGCGGATTTACATCGTCGACGAAGCCGATGTGCTCGACATATCAAAAGCGCACGGACGTGTTTTTGCGGATATCAAACCGGCCAACACACTTGTAGTCGTTGCCGGACTGATTGGCGATCACAAGGTGGAAATCGAGGCGGAAGCCGTTCTGCCTGAAGCGGCGCCGACTTAAGGAAACGTGGTCGCGACCCGGAAGGTTTACGACAGCGGCGCCCGGCCGGCCAGCATTCCCAGCACGATTGCGCTCAGGAGCCCGTTCCCGGAAAGATATCCGCTGTCGGCTTTGCCCGACACACCGCATGCCGCCCCGCCGCAAGCATAAAGATTGGCAAATCCCGACCCGTCCGCTCCAATGACACGCGCGTTGTCGCCCGTTCTGAGACCGCCCTGGGTGTGAAAAAGTGCGCCGGTCACCCGTACACCGCAAAAGGGCGCCTGCAAGGCTTCGGACCCGAATTCGCGGTTGAACTCATCGACGCCACCTACGGGAATTGATGCCATCGTTTCCGCGAAAGCCTCGGGCGGCAGACCAAGCTCACGGGCGAGCCTTTCCGGCGTTTCGCTCGTCTTGATCGCCCCCACCGCTTCTGCTTGTTTGAAGTCCTCGAACTGACGGGCAATGGATGCGATCCGGCCGTCGAAGATCGCAAATGCTTCCCCGTCCGGCTGCGCCAGAACAGCTCGCGCTGCTTCGGAATAGCCTTGCGCCTCGTTCCAGAACCGCCTGCCGTGCTTGTTCACCTGGACACCGCCCTCCGTTATCACGGCCCAGGTTATGAGGATGCCGTGGGGATGGGCGACGTTGCCATGCCCCTGATAGGAACCGAGATGCGCAAGATCGGCACCGATTGACCGGCCCCAAAGTAGCGCTTCGCCCCGATTGCCGTCATGCCCGAACCACAGTGCGTTCTCGATGTCCGGCAGAAGCTGATGCACCAGCATCCGGTTGCCGCCAAAGCCGTTGCAGGCAAGGATGAGCTTTTCGCAGCCGATGGTCTCAATCCCGCCGTCGGGCCTCGAAACCGCGATGCCTTTGACAGTCCCGTCTTCAAAGAACAGACGATTGGCGCGCCGCTCGCAAACGATATCGATCCCGACCGTTTCGCACGTGGCCCGGAGCGTGTCGATCAGCTCTGCACCGGATCTCGTCGGCAGACCGTGCATGCGTTTCCGGCTGTGGCCCGGATACTCAAAATTCGTAATCACCGAAAAGGGCAAGCCGAACGTGTCCGACAACCAGTCGATTGCCGGTGCCGAATGGCGGGTCAGGCGATCTACCAGCGACTGTTCGTTCTGATCGCCTGCTTTTTTCTGAATGTCTGCCGCAAAGCGCCCGGCGTCATCTTCGATGCCGACCCTGGCCTGAATACTGGTACCAGCGGCAGGGATCAGTCCGGCGGAGAGGGCCGTCGATCCTGCCGGCACCGGGTCGGCTTCGACAACGAGCACAGACTGGCTCGCCTCGTCAGCCGCAAGGGCTGCGACCAGCCCGCCCGCGCCAGCGCCAATGATCAGGGTTTCGCATGTCAGGTCAAAACTGTCGGGGGCCGGTGCGACGTCAGCTTTCGTTTCGGTCATACGACACGCCCTTGGCCAGCATTTCGGCCGTTCCGATCACGCCGTTGAGGCCCTCGAAGTCGAACATTCTGTCAGCAAATGGCCGATTGCTGCCGTTTTTTCGAAGGCTCTCGTAATAGTCTCCAGCCGTTCGCGCGATCGCACGGACAATGCCGCCCGGGAATATCACGATCGAATAGCCCAGTTCCTCCAGATCATCGGCTCCGGTGATCGGTGTCGCGCCACCCTCGACCATGTTGGCCAGCAATGGCACGCGGTTTTCGAAATGCCGCGCGACTTCCGAGAGTTGCTCGCGTGACCGGGGCGCTTCGATGAAAAGAACATCGGCACCAGCCTCCAGATACATTTCAGCGCGGTCGATCGCCGCCGAAAGACCCTCGACGGCAATGGCATCCGTGCGGGCGATGATCAGGGTTTCGTCCGAGTTTCGCGCATCGGACATGGCCTTGACCTTGCCTGCCATTTCACCGGGTGAAATCAGGGACTTGTCCGCGAGATGACCGCATCTTTTCGGGTAGGTCTGATCCTCGACCTGAAGCGCCGATGCGCCTGCACGCTCATAGAGTCGCATGGTTCTTTGCGCATTGAGGGCGTTTCCGAACCCCGTGTCGGCGTCAATGATGACCGGCAATTCAGTGCGATCCGCAATCAGTGCCATTGCGTCAGTCATCTCTGTGACGGCCGTCAGCCCTATGTCGGGACGTCCAAGGCGGGTGTAGGAGACCGCAGCGCCGCTCAGGTACAGCGCTTCGAAGCCCGCCTCAGTCGCAATGGAAGCAGTCAGGCCGTCATAGACGCCCGGTGCGACCAGAATATTGTCTTGTTGCAGGCGCTTTTTCAGGCTCATGACGCATTCTCCAGCCATGCCAGCACGTCCTCACACGGCATGCGGCCGGTAACGGTTGCAAGCGACAAGAGCGTTGCCTGGTGAACCTCCTCGTTGAAAGCTGCGCTGCCGTCGGTCAGTAGAACCGTATCGATGTTGCGCAAGTGCGCATCGCGCAATGTCGATGCGACACCGCCATTGGTGACAATGCCGCCGACGATCAGGGTATCAATGCCGACGGCGCGCATGATGTACTCCAGCCGTGTCTGATAAAATGCGGAATAGGCTACCTTTTCGATCACGAAGTCGGCCGGATAAAGCTCATCGACCAGCGTGTTGCCGAAACTGCCCGGAGCGAAATCCCCTTTTGTCAGAAAAGGCCGGAGTTTCTTGAGGTGCGGCGCGATCAGAGGCTCGCCGCTGGCGTCCGGCACCAGAGTGAACTGGGCGGAAATATAGTGCCCGCCATGCTTGCGAAGGGCCTTCACCAGCGGTGCGATGCGCGCCGGCAATGCGGCGATGCTGTCCGCCCGTTGACCGGCACGGCCATAGGCGCCGTCGGGGTGGAGAAAATCGTTTTGGAGATCAATCGTCAGCAGTGCCGTTCTGGCAAGATTCCACGTCTGCGGCTCGTTCATGACTGACCTCCAAGGGGTTCGATTATGGTATTGCCGAAGAGATCGACACGGGCCTGCAAGTCAGGGTCGACAAGCACAGTCGTATCCGGCTGTTCGAGGATAGCCGGACCTTCGATTACCGTTCCGACCGGCAGCTCGAGCCGGTCGAATATCTTTGTTTCATGCCACGCACCGCCAAAATGCACTTTGCGCGAGGTCTTCGGTTCAGATCGACCGGCCGTTTCGGGGGCGAGGGTTTTCAGGTCGAATTTCGGGCGCTTTCCGGTGACCGAGCTGCGCAGGTTCAAGATCCGGCGTACGCCATCTTTCAGAAGCCTCCCGAACGTCGCCTCGTAGGTGGCGTCAAACGCCTTTTCGATTTCGGCGCGCGTTGGCGGCACGATCCGGCCGTTTTCGGTCCGGACACCGAGCGGCACAGCCACGGTATGCGTCTGGCCGATGTAAGCCATGTCCAGTTCAAAACTCAGCTCGCGTGCTTCGAAGGTTGTCCTGGCAGCATCGAGAAGGGCCATGCCATGATCCGTGTGATCCTGCATGAACGCCGCAAGCGCGGTTTCATCCATTACCGCAACCAGTGCGTTGATCGTTTGCACAAAGTCCTGGCGCATATCCGCGATCACGCATCCCATCGCGGAGGTGACGCCCGGATAGCGCGGCACGATCGCGCGTGCGATGCCGACATCCTTCAGCATCGCACCCGCATGCAATGCGCCCCCACCGCCAAATGGCATGAAGGCGAAGTTCTTGGGATCAAAGCCACGCTCGATGCTGACGAGCCGGATCGCGCCAGCCATGCGTGAGTTTGCAACCCGCAGAATTGCTTCAGCCGCTGCGAGGGTGTCCAGGGCAAGCGGCTGTCCGACATGCCGGTCGATGGCCTCGCGAGCGGCCTCCACGTCAAGCCGTTCGAGTTTTCCGCCGATCGGATTGTCCGGGTCGATCCGGCCGAGAACGACATTGGCATCCGTAACAGTCGGGCGCGTGTTGCCAAGGCCATAGGCAACAGGTCCGGGATCAGAGCCCGCACTTTCCGGCCCAATGTTCAGCAGACCACCCTTGTCGACCCAGGCAATCGACCCGCCACCGGCACCGATCGTGGTGATCTCGATCATCGGTGTCCGCACCACCATGCCGAAGTCAATGGAGGTCTGCGGGGACAGCATGGACTGTCCCTTCGAGATCAGGGAGACATCGAAGCTGGTGCCGCCCATGTCGCCGGTGATCACATTGTCGAAACCCGCCGAAGACGCGATGTAGCCGGCGGCGATCACCCCCGCGGCCGGTCCAGACAACGCCGTTCGAACCGGCAGGCGGCAAGCCGTTTCCACGGCCATCACGCCGCCGTTGGATTGCACGATCATGAATTCGCCGTCGAACCCGCCCGAGGCGAGTGCCTGTTCGAGGCGGTGCAGATAACCCGATACTTCCGGCTGGAGGTAGGCATTGAGCGCCGTTGTCGAGAAGCGCTCAAACTCGCGGATCTCGGGCAGGATCTCAGAAGAGGCCGAGACATGCTGGTTCTGCCAGATCTCGCGCACCGCAGCCACCGCCGCCGCTTCGTTTGCCGAATTGGCATAGGCATTGGCAAAGAGGATTGCCACGGCTTCACAGCCCTGATCCTGAAGCTGGCGCGCCGCTGCGCGAACCGCATCCAGGTCAACCGGCGTTCTGATCGACCCATCCGCCAGTGTTCGCTCCGGCACTTCAAGGCGATTACGACGGTCGACGACCGGTTCGAAATCGCCGCGCAGACCCCAGGTTCTCGGTCGGTCGCGGCGGCGCATTTCCAGGACATCACGCAGGCCCTGCGTGCAGATAACCCCCGTTGTTGCGCCCTTTCGTTCCAGCAGCGCATTGGTGCCGGCCGTCGTTCCGTGGACGACGACCGATACCTCCGACATATCGGTCACCTGCCGGGAGATCCCTTCCAGAAACCCGCCGGACTGATCCGGCCGCGTCGTCGGAACCTTGGCAACGGAGGCGGATCCGTCGGCCTCGTTGAGCACAAAGACATCGGTGAATGTGCCGCCGACATCGACGCCGATCATGCGTCCTTTCATGAAGACATCTCCCGCCAAGCGGTTCCGTAAAGTTGATCGGCTTTCTCAGGGTCGACCAGACCGCGGACGACGTCACGTGCGACATCCGACGCGGCGCGTTCCTCGGCCTTGCCGTAGCCACCGCCACCTGGCGTTTCCAGTCTGACTGCCTGGCCCTGCCGCAACTTGATGCCACGCATTTTTGAGGCAAGGGGTGGCACGCCCCAACCCTCGTCCTGCTCAAAGGAAAACCTATTCAGGGCCCCATCCTGTCCGTCGGCAATACCCTTGGGGGCAAAGCGGCCGCGTTCGCCAAACAAAAACGCTTCGGCGCCGTTTTCTTCAAGAACCTCGATCTCGTAAACCGCACCCATGCCGCCGCGATGCTGTCCCGCACCGGCACTGTCGGGCCGCAAGGCCCACGTACGGAACATCACCGGATAGGCAGCCTCGAGGATTTCCATCGGCGGGATGGTCGCGGTCGATATCGGTGCGTTGCCGTGATTGAGGCCATCGCTTTCATGCGAGCCGCCATGCCCGCCCCCGTAAAAACTGAACATCACCCAGCGCTGCCCGTTGCTGCGCTTGCCGGCGATCGACAAGGCGTTGATCGTTCCATAGGCGTTTGCAACAACGCGCTCAGGCGCCGCCTTTGCAAAGGCGGAAAAAACCACGTCAATCATGCGGAGGATCGTCTCCGTATAACCGCCTGTCGGGCTCGGAAATTCGGCGGACAGCAGCGATCCTTGCGGAACCTCGACATGGATCGGCCGCATGACGCCCGCGTTCGCAGGCAGGGCCGGGAAGATATGCTTAATCGCGACATAAGCGGTGGCAACCGTTGTCGGCAGCGCAATGTTGACCGGGCCGGCGCATTGCGGTGCAGAGCCTGTAAAGTCGAGGGTCATGCTATCGCCCCTGATCTCTAACGCGACCCGGATCGCCAGCGGTTCATCCGTGATGCCGTCATTGTCGAGATAATCCACCGCTTCCCAACGGCCGTCCGGCAGAGCTTCAAGCTCCGATCGCATCAGGGCTTCGGCCCTGTGACCCAGGGCATCAAGCGCGGAACTGACCGTTAAAGCCCCATATTCGTCGAGCAGTTCGTCCATCCGCCTGATTCCGAGATCAAGCGCACCCAGCTGGCCGTTCAGGTCTCCCATTGCAGATTGCGGCAGGCGCGTGTTGCGCAACAGGATGTCGATGATGTCCTGGTTTATTTCGCCGCCGCGCGCCAGACGTACCGGCGGCAACACAAAAGCCTCCTGAAAGACTTCGGTGGCGGCCGGATTGTAGTTGCCCGGCACCGCCCCGCCCACATCGTGCCAGTGCCCGACGGAGGCGAGATAACAGAAGAGTTCACCATCGCGAAAATAAGGCCGGACAAGACGCATGTCCGAAAGATGCGTCCCGCCGATATGGGCATCGTTGAAGATGAATATGTCGCCGTCCTGGAGATCCCCTTCCGCAGCCGCTTTCTCAATGACGGCCTTCACGGCAAAGGACATGACACCGACAAAAATCGGCAGGCCCGATTTGCCCTGCACCAGCGTGTCGCCGCTTTGGGCGTGGTAGAGACCGTGACTGGCATCGTGCGCTTCGGCAATGATCGGGTTGAATGCCGCGCGAAACAGCGTTGCATCCATTTCGTCCGCAATCTGCTCCATGCGGCCGGACAGAACGGACAGGGTGATGGCATCAATCTCGCTCATGCTTGCGCCTTTACTTCCGCAATGTCGTTCCAGACGTCCTGTCGGGTAATCCTGCCGTTTTCGAGTTCAAACCGGTCGATGAAGCGGATGCCCTCAAACGGGGTTCCATCGGGCCATTCACCCGAAAGCGTTCCCCTGCAGTAAACCAGCGCGGCTGGCCCGGCGCCCTGCATGACGTCAAACCCTGTGTAGGTTTTTTTCACGGACCGATATCGCTCCCTGGCCCACTCGATCAGCTCCTCCAGACGGTGCATCGGATGTGCGCCCGGAAACTGCATGGAGAAGTCCGCTGACAGCATCTCCTGCGCGGTTTCCAGGTCACGCGCCTCCATGGCGCTCAGAAACCGTCTTACCAAATCGCCCTGATCCTCCAGCGCAGGCGCGCCGGATCTTTGAACACGGCCACGGGAGTAATTGGCTGGTTCCATTTCGTGGATCATCACGGTTATGGCTTCAGGTGGAGCGGGCACGACAAGCCGGACAGCGTCTGTCAACGCCTCATGCAGACGCCGCTTTGCCTCTTGTCCGTAGCCCTGCAGGAGATGCAGTTCGACGATAGGCATTTTGCCTTCCTCCCAAAATTTGTATTTTTTATAATACAGATTTGTATGTGTTTCTAATACTAAAAAAGACAATTGCAACGTACAGAAGCTTGAACTTTTTAAAACCGGCGATAACATTAGTGGCCTAACAGGGAGGAATGTCCGGCGTGAACAAGCCTGCAAAATCGCTGCTTCCGGAAGGGGCGAAAGCGCGCCAGGTCTATCTTTCCCTGCGCGACCAGATTGCAGACGGCCGGCTGGACGACGGTGAAAACCTGCCTCCGGAACAAAAGCTCGCCGAACTGTTCGGGGTCTCCAGGGTCACGATCCGAAGGGCGCTGGATGCACTCGCCGCAGCGGGCCTCGTTGCGCGCCGCGCCGGCAGCGGGACAACGGTGCGCTCCGCCGGGCGACCGTCCAAACCGATGGCCATGAACCTGGCAACGCTGATGCCCCAACTCGTTGAGATGGGGCAGAACACGACGGCGCGGCTCCTGTCGTTCTCCTATGGAACGGCCCCTGAATTCGTCACAAGCGCACTCAAGCTTCAGCCTAAAGATCAGGTGCAGATCGCGACACGTGTTCGCAGCGCAGACGGCACACCCTTCTCGCATTTGACGACCTACGTTCCCGCCGAAATTGCAGCGAATTATTCGGAAAACGATCTGGCCACGACGCCTCTCTTCAAGCTTCTGGAACTCAGTGGCGTGCAAATCAAGGATGCGCACCAGTCGGTCTCGGCAACTCTCGCCGGGCCGGAGGTTGCTGAAGCGCTTGGTATCGCCGTCGGGTCGGCGCTGCTTTCGCTGCGGCGGGTCGTGCGCGACGTCAATGACAATGGCGTTGAATATCTTTCAGGCCTCTACCGTCCGGACATGTTCCGGCTCGAGATGCCGCTGACCCGGGTCGGTGACGGCAGTACACGTCATTGGGAACCAGCCATCGGCAAACCGCCCGGTGAGCCTGCATGACCGCGCCAAGAACACTTCTGGACAGGCTTTGGTCCGCGCATGAAATTGTCAGGCGCGACGACGGCTCGTCCCTCTTGTGGGTCGACCGTCATCTGGTCCATGAGGGCTCGCATCACGCGTTCGCCAAGATTGAGGCGCGGGGCCTCGCCGTTGCCGAGCCCGATCAGACATTTGCGGTGGTCGATCACTATGCGCCGACCCGCGGCCGTGAGCTGATTTCGAATCCGAAAATAAAGTACATGGTCGACACGCTGCGCAAGAATGCGCGCAAACACCGGATTCGGTTGTTCGATCTGGATGATCCGGGGCAGGGGATCGTTCACGTGGTCGGGCCCGAACAAGGCCTGACGCTTCCCGGCCTTTTGATCAATTGCGGCGACAGTCATACCTCTACGCACGGTGCGTTTGGTGCACTCGCCTTCGGCATTGGCGCGACGGAAGTCGCCCACATCCTTACCACACAAACGATCTGGCAGAAGAAGCCGGCGGCCATGCGCCTGCAGATAGATGGCAATCTCGGGCCAGGCGTTAGCGCAAAGGACATCGCGCTCAACTGGATCGCGACACTTGGTGCCGACGGGGCGCAAGGACATGCCATTGAATATACCGGCAGTGCCGTACGTGCGCTTTCCATGGAAGGCCGCATGACCCTTTGCAATCTGTCGATCGAAGGCGGTGCGCGCTTCGGATTGATTGCACCCGACGAGACCACCTTTTCCTATCTGGAAGGCCGGGCCCATGCTCCCCACGGCCCTTCATGGAACGCCGCGCTGGAAGACTGGTCCATGTTGCGCTCCGATGACGCGGCACATTTCGACAGGGGAATCCGGCTCGACGCGGACGACATCGCCCCGATCGTCACCTGGGGCACCAGCCCCGAGCAGGCGATCCCGGTTACATCCACGATACCCGACCCGACATTGCTCGCGAACGGCAGGGCGGAAGCCGTGCGGGACGCGCTCGACTACATGAGCCTCGACGCGGGCCGCCCTATCGAAGGAACACCTGTCGATCAGGTGTTCGTCGGGTCCTGCACGAATGGGCGGATTGAAGACCTTCGCACCGCGGCGGCAGTTCTCAGTGGCCGAAAGGCCAAGGTTCCCGGCCTGGTGTCGCCGGGATCGGCCTTGGTGAAGGCACAGGCCGAGCAGGAAGGCCTTGACCGCATCTTTGTGGAGGCGGGACTGGAATGGGCCGGCTCCGGATGTTCCATGTGTGTTGGCATGAACGGTGACCTGGTAGCGCCCGGAAAACGCTGCGCGTCTTCAACCAACCGGAACTTCCGCGGTCGTCAGGGCCCTGGAGCCCGCACTCATCTGATGTCACCGGCAATGGTTGCCGCCGCGGCTGTTACCGGCACGATCACCGACGTTCGGCCTCTTCTCAAGGGGCGGATTGGGTAATGCCGGGCTGGAACAATCATAGCGGACATGCGGTGGCGTTGCCGATCCATAATATCGATACGGATCAGCTTATTCCGTCCCGCTTCATGTCGACGCCGCGCAGTGCGGGGTATGGCCGGTTTCTTCTGCATGATCTGCGCAAAGATGCCGCTGGCGAAGATCATCCGCACTTTCCCCTGAACCGCCACGGGCATGCCAGCGTTGTTGTCGCCGGCCGCAACTTTGGAAGCGGTTCGTCGCGGGAAGCAGCAGTCTACGCACTGGTTGATGCCGGTATTCGGGCGATATTCGCCCCGAGCTTCGGAGACATATTCGCGGGCAATGCCGTCAATAACGGACTGCTCCCCGCGCGCATATCCGAAGAAAATTACGGTCTTCTGATCCGGATACTGGGAGAAGGTGCGGAACAGGCAGCCGTCTCCCTTGAGAACGGAATGCTCAGCCTCGGAGAGACCGAGGTTTCTTTTTCGCTCGATCCGAGTTGGCGCACCAAGCTCATCAACGGCTGGGACGATATCGATCAGACTTTGCAGCATGTGGCGGAGATTGAACGTCACAAGACGTCGTGGAACCAGAATGCGCCATGGGCCCGGCCTGCGGCGGAAGCACAACGCTCTTGAAATCTCGAGAGCAGGCAGCATCAGGGCATAGCCTGAGAACCAGAGGGATAAGGCAAAAAGCCACCCTATAAAGTGGAGTGAGACTATGAAGAGGATACTAATGGCCGGCCTCGTTGCCGGTTCCACGCTGTTCGCCACCTCGGCACAGTCGGAAGATACGATTACCGCAGTTCATGCATTCCCTGAAACCCTCATTTACACCAAGAGCTTTCTCTCCTTTGTCGACAAGGTGAATGAAGCCGGCAAAGGCGTTGTGCAGATCGAAGTACGCGGTGGGCCTGAGGCGATCGGCATGTTCCAGCAGCCCGATGCGGTGCGCGACGGTATCGTCGACATGGTCTACACCCCAGGCTCTTTTTACGGCGGCGCTTTGCCGGAAAAAGACGCCATGGTAGCGTCGAACCTGACGGCAGTCGAGACACGCCAAAATGGCGGCACGGAACTCATTGACCAGATCCACCAGGAAAAGATGGGCCTGAAGTATCTTGGCTGGTTCGACAGCGGCGTCTGCTACAATCTGTGGACCCGCAATGAACCGACGTTCGACACAGCCGGCAATCTCGAAGTCGAGGGGCTGAAGCTGCGCGGAAACAACGTCTACAACGCCTTCTTCACCAACTATCTCGGAGCACAGGTCATCGACCTGCCGACCGGTGAGGTCTACTCCGCCCTCCAGCGCGGCGTCGTGGATGCAACAGGTTGGACGCAGATCGGCCTCATCGATCTGAAGTGGAACGAGTTCCTCAACTACCGCATCGAACCCTGCTTCTTCTCGACGGACCTCGGCGTGATCGTCAACCTTGAGAAGTGGAATTCACTGTCGGATGAATCCAAGAAGATCCTTCAGGACGTTGCGATCCAGCATGAAAAGGACAGCGTCGAAGCACTGCGCGCGAAGCGGGACGAAGACTTTGCCGCGCTCGATGCAGCCGGCATGACGGTGGTCTCTCTGGAGGGCGATGCCAAGGCAAATTACCTTGCCGCCGCACGCGAAAAGACCTGGGAGCGGATGAAAGGCCTGATGGCGGAGCAGCCTGGCGGCACCGACAACTATGACAAGCTGATCGAACTTTTCTACGATCTGAACGCAGCAAAATGAATGCGTGACAGGCCCGCCACCCGGCGGGCCTGTTCCTTACGACCCGGGGCTGATGCATGACCGCCGTCACCAGGATTTACAATTTTCTGATTGATGCGATGGCCTTCATCGCCGGTGCCACGCTTGTCTGGCTGATGGTGTCCGTTGTGGTGTCGGTCCTGATGCGCAATCTGGGTCTGCAGCCCTTTGCGTGGCTGTTCACGTCTTCCGAATACGGGCTTCTCTACATGACCATGCTCGGCGCGCCATGGCTCGTCCGGGAAAAGGGACACGTCCACATCGAACTGGTCACCTCCGCCTTGCCGGAAGGTCCCCGGCGCATTGTCAGCCGTCTGGTTGCCTTTGCCTGTGTTGTCGTCTGCGTGATCCTTGCGTGGAAGGGGCTGGAACTCTTTCTTAAAAACATCGAGCGCGGTGACTATGACACCCGGGCCTACTACTACCCCCGCTGGCTTCTGACGATCACCTTTCCACTGAGTTTCGGTCTCATGGCGGCTGAGTTCATGAGATTTGTCGCCGGTTCCGAGCTGATGCACACCGGTGAAGCGGGGATACACGAATAATGGAGTGGTACGAAGCGCTCGCTCTGCTTCTCGGCGTCATTGTGTTTCTGATGGCGATGGGCATGCCTGTCGCCCTGGCGTTCCTGGCCGCCAATATCATTGGTGCCTGGGTATTTATGGGCGGCGAACGCGGCATCGGCCAATTGCTCAACAACGGCCTCGGGTCCCTTACCAAATTCGCGCTCGTGCCGATCCCGTTGTTTCTGCTGATGGGCGAGATCTTTTTTCATACAGGTCTCGGCGGGCGCATGTTCAACGCGATCGACAAGCTGCTCGGCAGGCTGTCGGGCCGGCTGAGCTACGTCACCGTTCTCGGCGGCACGGCATTTTCGACGCTTTCCGGATCCTCCATGGGCTCAACCGCGTTGCTCGGATCGCTGATGGTCCCGGAGATGAGCCAGCGCGGTTACAAGTCCCACATGAGCATTGGTCCCATTCTCGGAACCGGCGGCCTCGCGATCATCATCCCTCCGTCTGCGCTTGCGGTTCTGCTGGCGACGCTGGCCCAGATCGATGTCGGTGCGCTGCTGATCGCAGGGGTCATTCCGGGGCTCATTCTGGCGGCATTCTATATCGGCACCATCTGGCTTCAGACCAGACTGGACCCCACCGCCGCGCCTGCCTATGACGTTGAACCCCTGTCCTTCGTGAACAAGATATCCCTGCTTCTGCGGGAAGTGGTTCCGATGGTCGGGGTCATGGTCGTGATCATCATCTTGATGATCAACGGTTTCGTGACGCCCTCCGAGGCGGCTGCGTTCGGAGCTTTGGGCGTTCTGATCCTTGCGGCAGTTTTCCGCTGCCTGACCTGGGAGGCGATGCGCAAATCCGTTACCGGTGCGCTGAAAGTGACGTTGATGGCCTACCTGATTGTGTTCGGCTCGGCGACGTTCAGTCAGCTTCTTGCCTTTTCAGGTGCCTCGCGAGGGCTCGTCAACTGGGCGATCTCGTTTGAGCTGGCGCCTCTTTACATGCTGATGGTGATGTTCGCGGTTTTGCTTCTGCTCGGCATGTTCATGGAACAGATCTCCATGATGCTGCTGACCGTGCCGATCTTCTTTCCGCTGGCGATGAACCTCGGTTATGACCCGGTCTGGTTCGGACTGATCATGCTTCTTGCGCTGGAAATCAGTTTCACGACCCCGCCATTCGGGCTTCTGCTATTCGTCATGAAGGGTGTCGCGCCGCCCGGAACGACCATGCGTACGATCTATACGTCCGCCTTTCCGTTTATCGGATGCTCGCTCCTGCTGGTCGCACTGTTGGTCCTGTTTCCGCAGATCGCCCTCTGGCTTCCCGGCCTATAGACCCACAAAAAAGGCCCGCTGCAAGGCGGGCCTTTTGTCGCTCGAGAAGTCTTCAGACGAAGCAGGCAAGCCCGCCTCGTCCGGAGCATTTCATTTATGCGAAGGACCAGCGCTCCATCCAGCGCTCGCCGTCCATGTCCCAGTTGGACGCCATGCTTTCGCTGACAGCGATATCGTTCGACGTTGCAAACACATAGTTCGCGAACATCGGGATGATCACGCCGCCGTCTTCGTTCACGATGGACTGCATTTCGAAATACATCGTGCGACGCTTGTCCGGGTCGAGCTCGGCGCGGGCCGTGACCAGAAGCTCATTGAAGCGGTCATTGTCCCAGAAGCTGTCGTTCCAGGCGACGCCCTTGGCGTACGCGGTGGAGAACATTGCGTCTTCGACAGGACGGCCACCCCAATAAACGGCGGTGAACGGATCTTTCATCCAAACATCCGACCAGTAGCCGTCATTCGGCACCCGGTTGATTTCCAGGTTGATGCCCGCGTCCTTGGCAGACTGCTGGAACAGAACCGCAGCGTCGACCGCGCCCGGGAACGCCGCATCGGCGGCGGAGAGCGTGACGGACAGGCTGTCGAGGCCTGCTTCCTTCAGGTAGAACTTCGCCTTGTCCGGATCGTAGGTTCTCTGCTCGAGTTCACTGTTGAAGAACTGCTGTCCCCGGCCGATCGGATGGTCGTTACCGACAGCACCATAGCCGAACAGGATCTTGTCAACCATTTCCTGACGATTGACCGCATGCTTCAGCGCAAGACGGATGTTCTTGTCGGTATACGGATCCTTGTTGGTCGACATTGCGAACGTGTAGTGCTGGTTACCGGCGACCTCATGGATCGTCAGACCAGGACGGCGGCCCATAAGACCGATTGTCTTGAGGTCCAGTTTGTCAATCACGTGAACATCGCCGGAAATCAGAGCCGTGGTCCGCGCGTTCAGATCGACAATCGCAAGAAGCTCGATGCCGTCGAAATATCCGCGCTCGCTGTTCCAGTCGTTCTCGAAGCGGGCGAGTGTCGCGGACACGCCCGGTGTGAAGTCCGTCAGCTTGTACGGGCCGGCACCGTCGCCGGAGCGCCAGTCGATGGAACCGTCCTTCGCCGGAAGAATCGGCAAGTGGTAGTCCGTGAAGGTGAACGGGAAGTCGGCGCTTCCAGACGAAAGCGAGAACACGACCGTGTTGCCTTCGCTGGTAATATCATCGATGGCAGCCAGCAGTGGCTTTGCAGCAGATGTCGAGTCGTCGCCGCGGTGGAAGTTGATTGATGCAATCACGTCTTCCGGTGTGACGTCCTTGCCGGAATGGAACGTGATGCCCGGACGCAGGTTGAAGCGCCAGACCTTGGCTTCGGAATCGGCTTCCCAGCTCTCGGCAAGCTGCGGCTCAACCGAACCGTCAGGCGCAACACCGGTCAGGTAACCACAATAGCCGTAGCCAAGTGCAATCACGAAGCCATGTTCCCATGTGCCCGGATCAAGCGTGTCCGTGGTCTGGCCGTGTCCTTTGGCCACGCGAAGCACGCCGCCGCGCTTCGGAGCGGCCTGCGCGGTCCCGGAAAGCACACCGCTTGCCAAAACTGTTGCCGCACCGGTCGTCTGCAAAAACCTGCGACGGTTCATTGCCCCTACTGAAAATTGTCCTTCACTCATCTATATACTCCCCTATCGGAATTTGATTTCTTGTGACGGTTTTGAGCCCCAGGGTTCCAAAAAACGATAATAGTCGGATTGACCGGAGAACAAACCTTTTGATGACCTATTTTACGCCTTCGCCGAATTTTTGTTAAGCCGCTGCCCTTTTGGGCCAACGTGCCGCGAGTCGACAAAGCAAATGATTTCAACACCTCCACGCATTCGACCAAGCAAACAGGGTCCTCGGATTTTCGAAAAGACTGCAGTATTATTTTGAAAAAATCAGCATAAATTTTTGTAATGGACCGATTTAAGGACGAAAATGTCTCAGCACGCCGACATCAAAGACCTGAGCCTGAAAGGACTGGAGTTGTTCCAATTATGCGCCCGCCGAGGGTCACTTCAGGCGGTCGCGGCCGAAACAGGCCTTTCGGCGAGCACGGTTTCGCACCACTTGAGAAGTCTTGAGGAGACATTGCGCGTCGATCTTTTCGATCATTCCCGCAGGCCGCTTATCCTGACACAGAAGGGAAAGATCTTTCTGCGCGATATCGAAGACGCGCTCCACACTCTTCGGCGGGCAAAGGCGGAAGCTGCTGCCGGGAATATGTCGGAGGCCAGTTATCTGCGGCTCGGAACCATTGAAGATTTTGACAGCGACATCATTCCGGCCCTTGCCGTTTCCCTTTTTGAATCAATGCCGAATTGCGACTTCGTCTATCACACGGACTCCAGCCTCACCATTGTGCAAATGCTCCGCAACCGCCAACTGGATATCGGTATTGCCGCGACACCTACCGAACGGCTCGGCGACCTGATTGATCGGCCACTGTTGCGGGATCCGTTTGTCATGGTCGTCCCGAAAACCGTAGAGCTTCTGCCGCGCGATATCATCCATGACAGCGCGGAGCTGCCGTTTCTCAGGTTTTCGAGCAATCTCATCATCGCAAGGCAAATCGAAGCCCAGCTGCGGCGCATGGAAATCTCACCTCCACACAGGTTCGAGTGCGGCAACAATCAGACGCTCATGGCCATGGTGGCTGCAGGAACCGGGTGGACGATTACGACGCCTTTGCTCTTTTCAAGGGCAAGGCGGTTTCACGAGCACGTCGAGATGCATCGGTTCCCCGGCAAGGGATTTGCGCGGACCCTGGCGGTGCTGGCAAATGCCGACTGCTCCAGGTCGGTGCTGGATCTCGTGGATTCAACGCTCCGGTCCCTGATCTCGGAGACCGTTGTCAAACCCTTCCACCAAAAAGCACCTTGGCTGAAAGAGAGCTTTGAACTGGTCGAGTAGTGAACGCTGCGCCGGTGACCATTTCAGAGAATGTTGAATTGATCGCGGATGGCCTTGTCCTGGGTTTCGGACAGGTAGGCCGGATGATGGCTCTCAAGGATCTCGGAGGCGCGTTCCCGCGCCCGGTCCCAGGCATGTCGTGCGCCATTTTGAGCCCAGGTCCTTGGCTCGTCCCGATCCGCAAGAGACGGGTAGAAATAGTCCCGTTCCATGGCCTGGTAAGTGTTCTGACCCCCCAGAAAATGACCTTCCCCGAGAACGGCTTCGCAGATTGCGTCAAAGGCAAGCGTGTCGGGCGTGACTTCAATGCCGCGCAAGGCCCGATATGTCAGAGAATGCATCTCGTCATCCAGAACGAAGGCTTCGAAACTGGCGCCCAGAAGGGAAGCAGTCATTCCGGAGCTTTCATAAATGAGATTACCGCCCGCAAGGGCCGCCGCGAGCGACGTAATACCCTTCTCAACCCCTGCCTGCGCATCGATCGCCTTGGCGTCGGTCATGGAAGACGCGACGCCTGACGGCAGACCCAGCCAGTTGGTCAGTTGGGCAGAAGCCGCGTTGAGAACGGCCGTTTCTCCGCCGCCGCCGGAGAACGCGCCGGTTCTGAGATCGATTACCAGCGGCCAGTTGGAGAAAATCATCGGGAAGCCGGGGCTGATCGCATGAACCATGACCAGGCTTGCCAGGGTTTCGGCCAGCGACTGCACCAGAAAACCCGCCAGCGTCGCAGGCGCCGTAGCGCCGGCCTGCGCCGCTGTAATACAGGACATCGGGATATTGTGCCGGATGCATTCGTAAACCACGCCAACGGCATCTTCCCCGTATCTGAGCGGTGAAATGACCGGACTGATGTGCGCCTTCAGGAAAGGCCGTTTGGCAAATTCGCCCGGTCCACCAGCCGCTATATCCAGCATGCCGACGATCGGGTTGACGTGTTCGGGCAGCGTGAAGGACGTTGCGACCGGTTTGGTCGTGTTTTTCAAAAGCGCGTAGACGGTGTTGACGTCCAGATCGAACGTTTCCGGTACATCCGTAGCCACACAACAACGTGTGAACCAGCTGACATTTTGAAGAACATCCTGCATACGCGTGAAGTTGTGCAGATCCTCAAGCGTTGAGGGCCGGTACAGCCCACTTTCCAGATCAAGTGTCTGGACCGCAGCGCCGCCAGTGCCGAAATAGACCCGGTCGCCGCCGACAACGATCGACCTTTTGTCTTCCCGGCCGTGGAAGGTGAATGTCTTGGCCGCCTGATCGATTGCGCTCTTAACCAGTTCCTCCGGGAACACCACACGATCGCCATCGGCCGGCTGCGCGCCGGCGGCGAGCAGGTCATTTTTCAATCGTTCCGGAACCTCGCCCATACCCAATTTCGCGAGCAAGTCGAGTGCGGTCTGGTAGATCCGGTGAAGCTCTGTCTCGTCCAGAGGCCTGTAGCGGCCGCCCGCCTGTCCTGGCGGGCAAGGGTCGACCAGAGGTTTGGCTGCCCTCAATGCCAACCGTTCCTTTCGGCCTCCCCGTTTCGTCCGGACACCACCCATTTCCGTTCCTCCAGCGCGCGTTGATGCGACTATCAAAGAGAAGCGTGAATCCGGCGCAAGTGAATTGAAGGTTATTCGATTTCATCAGCGCTAAAATTCGAATACATCGAAAACACCGAAAGCGTTGTTGCCGTCCACCGCGACGACAGGCTCTATGCGCTGATCTTTTGGAACCTGGAGCCTGACTTCATGAAATCGCGCACAAAGGCCGTTGTCATCGGCGGCGGCATCGCCGGCTGCTCGACGCTTTATCATCTGACGCAGGAAGGCTGGAGCGATGTTGTCCTGGTCGAGCGCAACGAGCTGACCAGCGGAACCACATGGCATTCAGCGGCTCAGGTCACCAATTTTGGCATGAACCAGACCATGGTCGGACTGAAATCCCATTCCATCCGGCTTTACAAGAACCTCGCGGACAATCCCGAATATCCCATCAACTACCATCATGGCGACGGCGGCATCCGGATGGCCAACACCGAAGCGCAGATGCAGGGCTACCGACACTTTGCGTCGATGGCACGCGGCATGGATGTGCATTTCGAGGTGATCGACGCCGCTGAATGCGCACGCCGCCATCCGCTTGTGTCGACCGACAATCTGCTGGGCGGTTTGTGGGATCCGCTGGACGGCGATATCGATCCGGCGCAGCTTTGCCAGGCGCTTGCCTTTCACGCCCGTAAGGCCGGCGCGGAAATCTATCGGAATACACCGGTCACAGCACTGACCCAGCACCGCGACGACACCTGGACCGTGCACACCGAACAGGGCGACATTGACTGCGATATCGTCGTCAATGCCTGCGGGTACAGGGTCAACGAAGTCGGGGCCATGATGGGTGTCCACCACCCGGTTGCCTCGATGGAGCACCAGTATTTTCTGACCGAGGACATTCCCGAGATCGTGCAGGCGGGCCACCGCATGCCTTTGATCAGGTGTCCGATCAGCGACTATTACTGCCGCCAGGAAAAGAACGGATTGCTCATCGGTTTTTACGAACAAGGCTGCAAGACCTGGGGCATGGACGGTATCGACCCGAATTTCGTCAATGCCCTTTGCCCGGATGACCTCGATCGCATTACGGATGTCCTGGAAGGTGCCTTTGCACGCATGCCGGCGCTGATGGAAGCCGGGATCCGGTCGGTGATCAACGGTCCGATCACCTATACGATAGACGGCGCGCCGCTGGTCGGGCCCATTCCCGGCAAGCGAAACGCCTTCTGTATCATCGGACTGCGCGCAGGACTCGGTGAAGGCGGTGGTCATGGCTGGCTGTTGGCGCAGCAGATCGTTCACGGCGAAGCCTGTTACGACACCTGGTGCCTGGACCCGCGCCGGTTCACCGGGCACGCCAATGTGGAGCTGACATCTCTCAAGGCGATTGAAGACTACCAGAACGAGTTCCGCTTTCACTTCCCCCATGAGCACCGTCCTGCAGGCCGGCCGGCCAAAACGACGCCACTTACCCCTGTGATGGCAGCCGAAGGTGCTGAGTTCACGGTGGTCAACGGCTGGGAACGCGTCGAGTACATCAAGCCAAAGGCCGATTTTCATCCCTCGTTGAGCTTTCAGTTCGATGAGGCATTTTCACTTGTGAAACAGGAAGTCCAAAACGTCCGGGACAATGTCGGCCTGTGCGAGGTCAACGGGTTCAACAGGTTTGAAATCACCGGCGCCGACCGGCACAGCTTTCTCGACAGGGTGGTCTGCGGCGCTGTTCCGAAACGCGATGGCCGCGTCGGTCTTGGCTATCTGCTCAACCGGCAGGGCCGCATCAAATGCGAGGCGACATTCGCCAATCTGCCACAGAGTGACCGGGGACCGGCGCGTGTCTGGTACGGGTCCGCGGCGGCGAGCGAATTTCATGACATGGACTGGCTGGAGCACCTTGTCCGGAAGGATGAGGATGTGCAGATCCGGAGCCTGACAAACGACCAGACGATCCTTGTTATCGCCGGCCCAAATGCCCGCAAGGTTCTGTCTGCCTGCGCTCGCGGTGACTGGTCGAAAGAAGCCTTTTCCTGGTTGAGCGTTCGCGAGTGTTTCGTCGGATTTTCGCCTGCAACGGTCATGGCCGTGAGTTTTTCCGGCGAATTGGCCTATGAAATCCACGTGCCCAATGCATCGCTCTATGCGGTCTATCTGGCTCTTCGAAAAGCTGGCGAGCCGTTCAACCTGTCCCTCTTCGGGGCCCGCGCGGTGGAATCCATGCGCATGGAAAAGGGCTTTCTCCATTGGAAGGCGGACCTTTTGACGGAATTCGATCCTTTCGAGACCGGCCTGGACAGGTTCGTGAAGCTGAACAAGGAAGACTTTGTTGGCAAGGCGGCGCTGGAGCAGCTCGTTGCCAGAGGACCGGTTCGAAAGATGGTGACGCTTAGCCTGGATGCTGCGCACGCACCAGCGCCGGGAGGAGCATCGCTCATGGATGGAGACCGGGTCGTCGGGACGGTGACCTCCGGAGACTGGGGCCATCGTGTCAACATGAATTTGGCTTATGCCTTTGTAGAACCACGCCATTCAGCCATTGGGACGAAAATGCAGCTCGACCTGTGCGGGGAGAAAATCAACGTTACCGTCATTCCTGCCAGTCCCTACGACCCGGAGCACGAACGGATGCGGAGCTGAGGGCGATCTCCGGCGGCAATCTGAGCTGAAGCCCGGGGCATCGATTCCTTAGCTGTCGGAAAACTCGTCCGACAACCAGCTGATCAGTTTTCCGGTGTCCGCGTGCGTGGTCCGTGCGTTACCGAGATAGACCGAGATGCCCGCCGGTTGCGCAATAGATTCGATGCAAGGCCTGACGAGCTTTCCTTCCGCGATCATGCCTTCGGTGGTTCGGCGCCATCCAAGGGCAATTCCCTGACCGGCAACAGCCGCCTGAAGTGTCACGGGATAGCTGTCGAAATAGATCCGACGGGCCTTGACGGACGAGGTAATACCCGTTGCTTCAAACCAGGCCGGCCAGTCCATCCAGTCCTGCGGCACAACCCGGTGGGACAGCAATGGATAGTTCAGCAGATCCGCCGAGCCGAGGGAACCGTCTGCTGCGTTGAGAAGATCCGGAGAGCAGACCGGGAAGATATCGTCATCTGCGGAAAATGCCAGCCGTGCCGTGCCGGATGCACGGCCCGAGGTCTGTATGGCGACATCGAAATGTTCGCCTGCTTCCGTGATCGGCTTCAGCGAACTTAAGACACGCAACTCGACACCCGGACAGCGCTGGTGAAACCGGACCAGCCTGGGCATGAGCCAGTAAAACGCCTCGCATAGCTGGCAATGAAGCACCAGCTCGTTGGCACGTCTGTCTCCGCGCAGGACGGCAACCTCATCAGCGATATCGGAGAGGGCTGTCCCGACGACCTGTCCGAACCTGCGCCCCGCGTCCGTAAGGAAGACGGCCCGGTTCCGACGATCAAAGAGGCGTGTTCCAAGATCGTTTTCCAGTTGCGAAATCTGCTTGCTGACGGCGGTTTGAGTCATACCGAGTTCTTCGGCCGCGCGCGAAAAGCTCTCCAGCCGTGCTGCAGCCTCGAACGGTCTCAAACGAGACAAAGGTGGCAGGGCTCGAGGCTTGTTTTGTATAACCATAGCTCATGTAAATAAGCCAAAAAGTCGCTTTTTCACAGCCTTTTTCCATGATTTTTAGATCACTAAAGAGCAGCCGCACGGGTGAAGTCTAGACCTGCAGCCAGGTTTGTCCGTGTCCCGCCCGTTCCCTTTGATTACGGAGAATCCCACTTTGTCACGCACGCATCTCGGGCTGATCTGCTGCCTGTCCTTCGTCACGCTTGAGGCGTTTCAGGCTGTCTACCTCGGATCGGTTTTCCAGAACGCAGATTCATTTGCAGTCGGTACCGCCGTGTTCGGTATCTCCGTTCTCGGCTGTACCGCGGCAACGGCAGTGTTTCGGCCTGCGGAACTTGCGGCGTCCGTCCGCTCCTGGAAAATCGTTGCGGTCCTCAACCTTTTGGCTGCGCTTACCTGGATCACCTATTTCACCGCAATCCAACTGATCGAGCCCGCCGTGGTCTTTACAGTGTTTTCCGGCATGGTCCCGCTTGCGACACTCGTCGCTGGCAGGTTTGGCCTGCCCGAAGCTGTGGCACCGAAACAGACGCTCGTAAGCTTCGGCAACCTGTTGATCCTGCTTGCAATCGCTGTTCTTGCGGTCATCACAGTGCTCGGGCACTCGGGCTTTGTACGCGGCAGCTGGATCGCCGGACTGTCGGGCGTTCTGCTGTCTGCGATGTCCGGAAGCTTTACCGCAATGGTGATCCTGTTTTCAGTAAGGCTCAATCAGCGCGGCGTTGGCCCGCTTTGTCAGTTCGGGCTCCGTTTCATGCTCTATACGCTCCTTGCTTTTGCCGCTTTCCTTATTGGCATTGACGCCAAGAACACCACCGTGACAATCGAAGACTATTTCTGGATAACGTTGGTTGGCCTATTGGTGATCGCGTTTCCGCTTTATCTGGTCCAAAAGGCAATTCCACTGGTTCATTCATCGGTTATTGCCGCGATCACCGCGCTCGGGCCGGCGATCGTCTTTGTGATGCAGCTGCTGGAAGGCCGGGTCGACTATTCACCCGCTACCCTTGCCGGCCTTGCCATTTACATGGTTGGTGCAATGCTTGCCGTTGTTGGCGCAACACGCACGCCTGATGTCCAACGCCGCAATCTGGAAAAGGCCTAAGTCCTCTGGTTCAAGGAGCAGCGGCACCGGCTCAGTGGAAACTCGGCGACATCCATGGCAGACTTCCCTGGTTAGTGAGAAACCGGGGGCATGGAACGAGGCTTCCGGATTTCACCATAAAGCTTTGACACGGATCGCCCGGGCGAAACCCCTCTTACCCGCCAGGGCGTGATGATTTCGATTGAAAGCCTGTCCACGAGGCCGATTTTGAGATGATTGGACTGAAATCACTTTTGACCGCTCTTGCGATGGCCGCAGCCGTCTTGTTGTCGGCAATCCCGTCGGTGTCGCAAGAGTCCGCTCAGAATTCACTGACGACGAATGGCGGGCAAAAAGTCGAGGTTTCCGGTGAATTGTCCCTGGTATCCAAAACCGATGGCGACAAGGAAGAAGACGCCTATTTGGACGAGCTGATCGATATCACACCTGAGTTGTTATCAAGCATAGCGATTGCACTTGTCGGCTATTGGATTTCCCAATCAATCAACAAGTCACAGCAACAAGCCTCCAAAGCGACTGCCGAGGCACAGATTGAAGCCGCGAATATCCGGGCTGAAAATCAGGTTCAGCTGCAAAGGGGCGAACTGACCGGAAAACTGATGGAGCACCTCACGAGCTCCGACCGGACAACACGGGAGCTTGCGGTGGTTGCTCTCAGGGAGTCTGTCTCGCCAGAGATTTACGAGCCCATCGTCTCGATACTCGCGAAATCGGACCGGGACGGCAATGTTCGCGCTGCTGCCATCCGGGAGCTGGGAACATCGCAAAACCAGGCGATTGCGCGTCAGTTGAATGCGATCGGCCGCGATGAGACACGATCAGAGTCGGAACGCAGGCTGGCAATGTCGTCGGCTTCCGCGGTGTCGCTGTCCTCCGACGTGCCGACAAATACGGCGATCATTACGGCGACGTCCTGGGGCGAACATGCCTATGAAGTCGCTGAACTGGATGGCGGCGTCTTCACCTATTTCCTGCTGAAGAGTTTCAACGAATGGCGGAGCAAGGAAAAAGGCACTCTCTATCTAAAAGACCTGTTCAGGTCCCTTGAGCGGCAAATGAAAATCTACAGGGCGGACAGCCGCCCCACGCTCTTTGTCGAGGGTAACAGCAAGATACCCATCGCCGGTGACGAAGCCCACTACACTGGCCTGGAAGCCCTTGTCATCGGGATTGACAAATATGCGAGTTACCCGCTCGAGAACCTTTCCTACTGCAGGTCCGACGCTGAAAAAGTGACCAAAACACTTGAGAGCCTGACTGTTCCCGACAAGAACATTCAGTCCGTTTACGACGAAGAAGCCACCGCGCGGACTTTAAGCAGTCATCTTTCGAAGCTCGCGCATTCCGGAAAAGAAGGGGGCTTGTTCATCGTCTATTTTGCCGGGCACTCCTTCCTGTCCTTCGAGGGTGAATTGGGGCTTGTGACCCATGACTGGAAACCCGATACACGTGAAGGCTTCATACCCGTTTCCACGATCAAGTCGGCATTCGACCAGTCCCGTTCATCGACGCGGTTGCTGATCCTGGACACGGACAACGCCGCAACGGTTGAGCGTCAGTTTCAGAAGGCATAGCCAACCTGATTTATGACGTTGCAAGTCCTTGCAAGCGGCGCCAAAACTTGTTTTCCCTTTGTCCGCCAGGCGTTTGAAGGTACCAAAACGCTCCTGACCATCGGAGACACACGATGAAATTCGTGAACCCGCTGCCTTTTGTTTCGGATATTGACCGATCCAAACGTTTTTACACCGAGATCCTTTCACTCCGGATCCTGGAAGACCACGGCGATTTCGTTTCGTTCGAAAACGGCTTTGCCCTGCATGACGGCCAATCGCTTCATGAGACCGTTTTCGGCATTGAAGACACCAGCGACGCACCTTACGGGCGCAAGAACCTGGTCCTTTATTTTGAAGTCGAGGATCTGACGGCCACCTACCAGCGTGTTGCACCCATGACCGATCTGATTCACGAGATCCGAAAGGAGCCCTGGGGACAGCGTGTCTTCCGGCTTTTCGATCCGGACGGTCACATCATCGAAATCGGCGAACCGCAATGAACACACCATCCGGGAGGCCGCCCGGCTTCTCTGGCAGTTTCATTGTATCTATGATCCGCTGAAGTCCTCGGACCTCATTGTCGGGCTCGGATCCTACGACCTGCGCGTTGCCGACAGATGCGCGGATTTGTTTCATGAAGGCCTGGCCGACCGCATCGTTTTCACGGGTGCCACTGGGAACTGGACGAAAGACCTTTATTCCACGAGCGAAGCGCAAGCGTTTTCGGAGCGCGCGCAGGTGCTTGGCGTTCCGCTTGCAGCGATCGTGACGGAAACAACGGTAACAAACATCGGTGAGAACATCCGCTTTGCCGCGCAGATTGCGCCGTCAGCATCGCGCGTCATTTTCGTCACCAAGCCGCAAACCCAGCTCCGTTGCCAGGCGACCGTCCTCAAACAATGGCCGGATGCAAACGGTTTGGTCACCGCACCTCTGACGTCTTACGAAGACCAGCCGACGCAGGTTCACGACGAACGCGCGTTGATTTGTGAAATGGTCGGTGATCTGGAGAGAATCAGAACCTATCCTGTGCTCGGGTTCCAGTCCGAGGTCCTGATCCCGGATGGCGTTGCGCGGGCATTCGAAACGCTCGTCGATGCCGGATTTACGGATCACCTTCCGCGCGGCGCGTGATGCCGTTCAGCTGACACGTCGATATCGTGACAGCAGTTGTTTTGTATCCGGCTTGGACCGATGCCTGCGGTCCATCGGGATTTGGGTGAGCACTTGAATATCGAACGATCCGAGATCCTTTGCACGTTCGTGCCAGAGGCTTTGTTTCTGCACGTCGCCGGACAGAAACAGGACAGGCTCTCCTGATCGGTCTACGGCAAATGCCGCACCGGTCACGCCCGGCCACAGGCGCGCAGCGGTCTCGAGCGAAAACGCGAAAAGGCCATTTGAGGCCGCCTCTTTGCGCCCGAGCAACCAGAGGCGTCCATCGTCATCGAGGTATCCCGCATCTCCGGTTCGGTGCCAGACCGTTGCGCCGTCGACCAGTTTGGTCTCCTTGTCCCGGCTCGGATCGAGATAGCCGCGATTGACGTGGGGCCCTGAAACCAGGATTTCGTCGTCGATGAATTTCAGCGCCGCCTCCTTCACCGGTTTACCAACCGGCAGGCCCTTACCACTCGCGGAGGCCTCCCAGTCCCGCTCCGACAGGTCTTCAAGACGCGAATAGGAAACAGGCTCGGCTTCCGTCGAACCGTAAACGACGGTCAGGCCTTTACCCGGTTGGCCGGACAAGAAACGACGAGCCACATCAGGATAGAGCGGTCCACCGCCAGTCATGACCCGGTGCACTGACCCGGGCAGCGGAGCTCCGATGAGCCGATCAACTGAAACCGGCGGAACAAGCAAACGGGTCGCAACGGTCTCTTCGGCAAGGCGCACGACCTCGGCCGCAGGCATTTTGTCATGACGTTTCAGGTTCCAGGTCGGCATCACCGCCGTGCTGCCGTGACCGATGCAGGTGAGAACAAACGCAGGGAATGCGACGATGTCGGTTTCTTCGCCACGATCCGATGCAATCAAAGGCGCAAGAGCTGAATGCTGTGCCCGCATGAGGCCGTGGGTGCGCACAATCGCTTTTGGCGCACCGGTGCTGCCGCTGGTGAAGGATATCAGCGCCGGTTCGGAAGGGTCGCGTGGTTCACACCCGTCGCCTGAGGAAGACCCATCGGCATCAGGCGACAACCGGATCGGAATACGCCGTGTTTCGGGAAGCAGCCGCGCCAGCAAGCCTATTTTCCAGGACGCCAGGAGGGCGACGGGCTCAGTCACCGCAGCAGCATGGCGAAACCCGGCGAGGCCCATCGCAGGCTCGGGAAAAACCGCGACCGCACCCAGCCGCCAGAGCGCAGCGAGACCCGCATAGAGCCCGAGGCCCGGAAACGCTCCGACGAGGACCCGGTCGCCGCGACCGATCCCTTTGGATGCGAAAGCGGCGGCCAGGCGTGCCGATCGCTTATCCAGATCACCATAGCTGATCACCACGCCGGATCTGTCGATGATCGCGCGCCGGTCCGGATGATCTTGCGCAGCAAGCAGGAAGTCCTGAATGAGGTTCACAAGCGACGACCCATCAGCGCATAGCGCCGGAAAACAGTGCCGCTGAATTTCCGGCTTTGGGCTTCGGAGGCGATCCCGGAACGCATCAGGGCGTGAACGACTTCCTTAAAGCCATGCTCCCCGGCAAGCGTATGAACCCGGTCGGCCATGGCGCGGCCGGCACCGGGCAGTGAGCCGACATAAGTTTTCAGAACAATGGCTCCGATACGCATCGGGTCCGGGAAAGCCAGGGTCAGTCCTATCGTTGCCCCGTTATCGTCGGTCGCCTTCAGAATGAAACGCGGGTCGGCCTGAGCGAGAAGCGGAGAATACTTTTCCAGAAAGAGAGGCTCGGGAACCGGAGTGAAAAACGGTGTCGTGCGGAAGCCGTCCATAACGAGTGCATATGCGTTGGAAAGCAGCGCCTGCGGGTCTTTTCCGTCCCAGCTTTTCACCGACACGCCCGGAACGGCATCTTCATAACCGCGCGATCCGGGTTGCGCACTGGCAGACACATGCAGTTCCGCCACTTCAAAACCGGCGCTTTCGTAGGTGGCAAGATCATGGGCTGCACCGGCCGGCTCCATGAAAAAGCCCGGGCTGCCATCCGACCAGACCTGCAGGCGGTATGTGCCCCAGGTCGAGCCGTCCATCGGTCCGACCAAAGCTTCGAACCCCTCCTCCCGCAATTCGTCACACGCCTCGGCGAGGAACAGGGCACCGCTTTGTGCGTCCGCAAATGAACCCGTCCCGATCGCCGCCGTCCTCATGCCATCCCATGAAGGTACGTCGCGGTAGATCTTCGGCATTTTCGTCATAACGTCGCCTCATACAAATAGATCGGCAAGAGCATTGCCAGAGCAGTGAGGGCCAGGCGCACCCCGGGATTTCGGTTGCCCCAGCTTCGGGGCCGCAAAACCTCCGTCAGCGCCGTTGCCAATGTCACGATCGAGATAACCACAATCAGCGGCAATGCAGGCGTCCAACCCATGAACTCGATAATAGCGGGAAGAAGCAACCAGCTGGCCAGGATCGCGATACCGGTTCCAGCAAGACCTGCCAGAAACCGGTAACGCCCGTTTCGAAACGCAAATCCGGCGTACCCGGCCCCGATTGCAGCAAATGTCGCGGAATAAAATGCGACGGCATTGGTCCCGAAAATGTTGCCGATCATCAGCCAGACAACGCCGGTAAGCACCAGCGCGGCCACGAAATCCAGGATGGGTTCGATGTCCTCATCTTCCGTTCTTGCTGCAAGCGCGGCAAAGAACGCCAAGACAGGCAGGACCGAATTGATCGGTGATGCCACGATCGTCGACAGGAACAGGGCGACAAGTGCCGTGCGCGCCGCATGCGGTGTCATGCCAATGCGCGGCGCGAATATTTGGGCAATCACAAGGACCAGCAGCCAGACAATTGTTATCAGAGCAAGAACAGCTGGTTCCGAGTTAGACCAGGTGCTCAGCAGCACGTAGACGCCGACCGGCACGAAGAGATTGTCGAGGCCTCGCCAGCTGTCAGCTTCGACAAAGGTTGCAAATGCCGCAACGAGTGTTGCGAGCCAGATCACGTTCGGCCGCGGTATTTCGGTTCCCAATTGCAGGACAATCACGGCTGTTATCCACGTCACGACCAAAAAGGTGACGCTGCCTTCGACGCTTTTGGTTCTGTCGTTGCCGCCGAACCGGAGCCGGCCGTATCGCGTGCCGACCAGTGCCGCAGCTGCGTCCGAAAGCGTCAGCACGGCAATCGGCAAAGTGTAGAGCGCGGGATGCCCGGCCGAGAGCACAAACAGAAGCGAAATCGCAAAAAGAAAGAGAAAGTCGCCCCAAGACCGGCGCTGAACCGAATGCAAGGACGCACCGACGCCATCGGTTGCGATTCCCGGGAGCCGCAGCACCAGAAGGGCAATTGCCGCCAGCGCGGCAAAGACCAGGAAACCGTCGCGTGTTAGCACCAGAGGCAAAAGCATGGCATGAATACCGACGCCGACGTGAACGGCCTTTCGCTGGCTCTCTGCTCCGATAACGAAGCGCCTTGCCACCCTTCGAATTCCTGCGGCTAGAATAAAGAGCGCGATGACCGATCCGATCGCAATGAGGACCTGGACCGTCAATCCGCGACCTCCTCAAGGACAAGGTCCGAATAGAAGAACGCCTTGTCCAATTGTTTCAGCCCGGCTTCAACATCGGGGAGACGCTTAACGCGGTGCTGGAGATCTTGCGGCGCAGAGCGCGGCGCCATCATGTTCCAGTAGATGAACCTCGCTCCCGGAGCCGCCCGCTCGAGCAATTTTCCATAGATTTCCGCCGTTTCCTCAAGGGACATGTATTCAAAGATGTCCGAGAGATTGAACCCGTCGAAAACGCCTTCTCCGGCCTGATCTATCGGACCCTTGACCAGCGATATGCGGTCAAGCCTTGCCGCGATCGTTGCGTAGTTTTCAGCGCGCCAGGCTGTTGGCAGAACGTCGCCACCGCGGCCAGTGAGAATTTCGAGCATGTAAGGATTCTGGCTGGGATCCTGGTCAACCGCCGCGAACCGCACCTTGCGCCGGACATGCGCTCCAGCGCTGCCGTCGACGTGGTCGAAGAAAGCCGGATCGCGCCCGAGCCAGCCCATCACTGTTTTGGAAAAAAACAGGCTCGTGCAGAGGTTCCAGCGGCGGTTGTTCCATCGGTCTTCGAAAAACCGTTCGCGCGCCGGGCGGTCTCGTTCGGCAAAGACGCTTTCAACCGTCGATCCTGAATGGATAAGCGGCAGTATGAAGCGTCGGAAGTGCCGAAAATAAGCTTCGAACTTGCCGACATTGCCTGCACCGTATTTTTCAACCTCCGGCGCCAGAGACTGCCAAAGCGAACGGGTCTCCGGGTCGCAGTCCTGCAGAGCCCGTGCCAAAAGCAAATCCCGGCGTGAGGATGCGCGTGCACCGAAGAGTTCCAGAAATTCGTTGTGCGACAGGGTCCGAAACGCCGCCATGCGAAGCTGCAAACAAGCAATCTGCGCTGCAGACAGGTCCGCGGCGACAATTTCCTGCGGATCGAGCAGAAGAAGCGCCAGCACGTTGTCACCGGCGGCGCATATAGACAAAAATCGCTGCCCCGGACGGGCGTGAAATCCGGACAACAGCACGTCCGCATCTTCCCACGCCCTGGCGTAACGAATGGCCTCGAAGCTGGCCCGCTGGTCGATGGAGACACTCATGACAGCTTTTTTACCCATCCGGCGGAGCCGTCGACTTCGAGCCGGTCTCCGGTTGCGATCCAGCCGCAGGCCTCCGGAACCGCGACCACGCAGGGAATTCCAAGTTCCCGGGAGACAATGGCCGAATGCGACAAGACGCTGCCGCGTTCCCCGATTACAGCCGCGGCGTTTGCAAAGTGGGATATCCAGCCCGGATCTGTATGCCGCGCGACAAGAATTTCGCCGGGCTGCACCTGTTCTTCGGCAGGGTCACGGATAACACGCGCGATGCCCTTAACGCGGCCGCCGCCACAGGCCGTTCCGCGCCTCTGGATGTCATTTGGATCGAGGGTGGCGTGGCCTTTACCCGGCCCAGATGCCGTCGCCATTCTTTTTGCCCGGTCAAAAGCGCTGCCACGAACCAGGATCCTTTCCGCAGGCTCCGGCAAATCGGCAGCCTCTTCCTGCTCTGTACGCCTCAAAGCGACGAGACCTTTCAGGCCAGCGTTCAAAGCTGATCCTTCGACCGTTGCCAGGACCTCTTCGAGGGTCAGGAAGAACACATCGTCCGGCTCATTCAGGTGACCAGTTGCCGTCAAAGACTTGCCGATCGCACAAAAGACACGGCGTGCATAGCCGAAAATGCGGGTTCTTTCGAACCTCAGGTTCTCACGGTCGCGTACCCGCGCCTTGGCGTAGGACAATATCAGCCGCGCCAGAACGCGGCGCAGTGTCTGCCCGCGAAACAGGTCTTTGAGAACTGCGTCCGGCTCAATCCGTTCCGGATCCGCCCCGGGACGCGATGCGGAGGCGGAAACTGCCCGAAAGAGCGGCATCGGCGCTTCGTCGAGCGTCGGTTCTTCCAACTTGAGTTCTCCGATGCGCCGATCACCGAAACGATTGAGATAGTCCTTTAGGAGATTGCCGATGCCTGGAAGCGCAAAAACGGCTTGCGCGTCGCCGGAGGCCAGCACGTCCGCAGCTCCCGGCGTTTCCCTGACACGTTCTCCGATTTGCCGGATCAGGCGTGCCGGTTCGGCCGAAACGATATCGCCCTGACCGATCATGACGTCGTTGTGGAGCGCGAGGCCCGGCTCTCCGGCCCAGCGCTGCAGGAGCGAGCGGGACCCTCCGAAAGCCATCATGCACAGGAAGTCGTTGACGATCGGCGCATCCCAGTCATCCAGAAGTGCATGCTCGACCCGTCTGTATTCACCCGCCAGCTCTGACAGCGGCCGGTCTTCGAGCTCGTGCCAAGTCTCGCGCGGCGGCACAGTCTCGACAACCCGCTTCATGAAGCCTTTCTTGATCGCATTCAGGCGAAACGCCGCAAATGCAAGCCGGGCAACCATTTTTGCGGCCGCGATCCGGCTCTTCGAGGGTGCGATCCCGGCCATGACTTCATCCGGGAGCGGTTCGGCAACCCCCATCATGGTTTCCATGTGCTGCCGGTTGCTTGAAAAAAACGGCAACAGGGAGAGCAGGCGGTACCAGCTGCCAAGATTGTAGTACATACGTCCGTCGATCCGGGCGAGCATGTTTCCAAGATCGGTAGCGTGCGCCTTGATCACTTCGGGCCCGGTCCCGATCAGGGCGAGGAAAGATGTGTAGACACGCGCATAGGCGGCGACCGCGAAGCTGTAGGTGAGCGGCGACACCAGTCCCGGGTAACTTTCCACGATGTTGGAGTTGTCGAACACCAGCAACCTGTCTTCAGCGACACCGGCCGGCAAAAGCCGGGTCGTGATCGGGCGTGCCTGCAACAGGAAGGACTCGGGCGTTTCAGCTGAAAAAGCCCATTCGATGTCTTGAGGCTGGCCCTTTGTCTCGGTCACTGAAATGCACAGATCGGCAATTGCACGCGCATCTTCTTCCGTCAATGCGCTGTCGCCGCCGGGCCGCTCTAGCGTTTCCAGCAGGGGGCGCGAAAAACGCCAGGTTTCGCCGCTGACTTCACCCGAGACGAGTGCGTCGCCGAGACCTTCCGTCGCCGATACGACGATCTGGTCGCGCCTGCCTGTGACCGGATCTGCGGCAAATGCCACGCCTGCTGCACGCGCGTCGACCATCGCCTGCACGATTACAGAGGGCATGTTTACGTCGGAAATCCCCTGAGCGGCGCGATAGGCCGCGACGCTGTCTCCCAATCCCGACGCAAAGACCGCTTCGGCCCTGGATGGCACATCAGCGGCAGCAACATCAAGAAACGTCAGAAACTGTCCGGCATGGGACTCGGCGTGCCCATCTTCGGAGCTTGCGGAAGACCGCACTGCCAATCGTGTCGCCCCGAGCGTATCGCAGGCCTTTTGAATGGCCGACTTTTGCGCCTCGGCAATCTGACCGTTTTCAAACGAAGCAGACGGGATCACGAAGAAGGGTGGAACCTTATAGCCCTCCTTTGCAAGGTCCGCCAAAACGCGCGCCTTGCCGCCGATGACCTGTGCCGAGCTTTCCAGCGCATCTTGCGAGGTAAAGAGTGCCGTCACGTCTGACCTCCAAGGCTGGGCGCGAACGCTGCGGCCAGATAGCAGGCGAGCACCCATAGGCCGGAGAGCGTTTCCAACCGCTTTTGACGTTTCCTGTCTGGGGTCCGTGCAAAGTCCACCAGGACGAAGGCAAACGGCAACAGAAACACAAGTCCGCATATCGCGGTGACCAGGGGCCGATCCAAATAGATGCCGCAGATCACCAGCGAGAGAAACGCGACGCCCGTTGCAACCGCAAGCGCACTGAGCGAGCGGGCGATTCCCCAGGAAGAACTGTAGGTCTCAACACCTTCGCGCTCCTGTTCCGGTGCCCAGATCTTGCGGCCGAATTCGATGACGCATCCATTGCAGAAGCTCATCAGCAGAAAGGTCCAGATACCCTCCGGGACCGAGCCAGCGGGGACCCACTCACACCCGGTCAGAACAAGATCGATCAGCGGCATGATCGCCATGTGCGACACGAGGTAGAGCCCTGGCGATTTGCGTAGAAAATCAGGCGCGAAAAATTCAAACGCCATCAACCCAAGCCACGCCCAGACCAGCAGAACCAGGTAAAGCACACCCGGCGAAAGGGCATAGGCGGAAAAGGCAGCGGGAACAACGGCGGCGCCCGCAAGCCAGAGGATCAGCTTGAGCGAAACCAAGCCGCGCGGAATAGGCCGTTCCGGACGATAGCGCTGGTCGATATCTGCGTCCTTGATCTCATCGAGCGCCCGCATTTGCCAGAAGAACACCATAACGATCAAAAACGCCACGAGATACGCATCGACGCCCGGCAGCGGCCGCTCGGCAAGCCGGGCGGAGGCCGTCACCGATGCTGCCGAAAACGCGCCCAGTAACGGAACGGTCTGGATCAGCGGAAACCGTTCGGATTGATAGATCCAAAGCCGGGCGAGAACAGACGCTTCATTTTCGGCGTGACCGGTCATGCGTTCTTGCCCCGGGCGAGCCGCTTGTGAGCGCTGCCGAACTGCCCCCCGGCAACCGCGGCCGTCAAGGAGAGTTCGCCGCACAAACAAAGCGCTGCTGCAACTTCGGCCAGTGCCGGTGCCTTCCCCGTGCCTCGCAGTCCCAGAATGTCGAGACCCGCAGCTTGCGAGGGCAGCTGCGTTCCGCCGCCCACCGTGCCGAGTATCAGGTTCGGCAAGGTCACGGTTACGAGTAACCCGGTCTCACTCCGTTCCATGCGTGTAAAACCGACCGCCGATTCCGCAACACAGGCAACATCCTGTCCGGTCGCCAGGTAAAGCGCTGCAAGGCCATTGGCGAAATGCGCCTGTGCGCCGACCTGGCCCGTCATCAACGCGCCCAGATTGGCAATGCGGCCATATTCGAGTATCTGATCGATCGGAGACCCAAGCGTTGTTTCAACTACATCTTCCGGAACATCCACCTGAGCCGTTACGCGGCGTCCCCTGCCCAGCATCGTTCCCAGAAAGCTGGCCTTTTTGTCGCCCGAGAAATTGGCCTCCAGAAACCAGGATTTCGGCTGAACCGGTGATGACTGAAGTGCGTGCCTGCAAAGCGCTTCGGTCGCGAACGTCACCATGTTTTGCCCGGCCGCGTCTCCGGTTTCGTAACGGCACATCAAAAAGACGATTTCACCGTCAATGACCGGATCGATCGAAAGCAACTTGCCGAAACGCGTCGTTGCTTCTGCTGCAGCAACCAGATCATTGGCAGATGTTATTGCCCAATTGACAAACAGGCCGGCATTCGCAATCGAATCGAAGCGGAAGGCTGGCGAACGGAGGATGCCTTCTCCGAGGGTCGCAACGCTGATGCCACCGGATTTGCCAACCGCCTTGGCGCCGCGGGCATAGGACGCAACAAGGGCCGCCTCGGTTGTTGCCAGCGGGACGAAATAGTCATCTTGAGCGAAAACACCGTTGACCCGCAGCGGCCCAATCACCCCGACCGGTACTTTCACCGTTCCAACCATATTCTCGATATTGCCGGCATAGTGGTCGACTTCGGCAAGTGTACTGTCGTCAGCAAGGATTGCTCTTGCAGTCTCCGGAACACCGGCTTGCGTCAGCCGCGACCAGATCCGGGCGATTGCGGATCCGGAGGGTCTGGGCAAGGTCATTAATGGTGCTGGCGCATCCGGGCGAGGCGACAGGCGCGCGGCGATTTCTCTTGGATCAGCAGCAGCTTTCAGTTTTCGCAAAAAATGGAGTGTCTTGGGTGGAATTGGCATCGTCTGCAACGTGATGGATTGAGCCGACCGGGAAACGAGACTGTGGGCCGACCGAATGTGTCGATCACACGGAGTAGTAGTGGCACTTTGTAAAAATTCCCCAAAACAGTAGCACATGTCTCCGGCAGACCGTCACGTTCAGGCGCACTTTGTAGTGAATTTTGCCTATCCTGACCGGAACCCTGTCACCGAGAAGTGCCCGCAGCCGTCCGCGCCCCATTCAATGGCGTCACGGGTTGGCTGCGGGCACCTCCGCCCACTCATTCGGTGTTCTCACCCTCGTCCATGAGTGCCCGAGCCAGGGTCACCTCGATGTCACGTTCACGAAAAGCGTTGATCGTCTCGGCGGACCCGTATCGATTGATCAGTGCACGTGCGTCCGGAGCTTTCTCATAGATGCCAAGCCAGTTTCGCGCGACTTCATAGATGAACAACTGGCGCATTTCACCTTCTTCAATGAGTGCAACCAGCTCGAGCATCTCCTCAAGTCCGCCAATTCTGTTGGCTTGAAAGCTGAGCCGATAGAGTAGGTCGGTGCGGCTCATTTCTTTTGCCGCGCCGTTTGCCTGGCGAGCAGCCTCATGCAACCAGCCGCGCCCCTGCGTTTCAAGGCCAGCATCAAGCGCCGCGAGCGCAATGTCCGACAGCGTCATTATCCGGTCCTGGCGGTCTGAAATCTGGAGCGCCATGTGGTGTATCCGTTCAAAGTCGCCAAGTTTTGCCCCGGTGGCGAGCACCTGGTCTCTGGTAGCCGTCTGCAAAGCGCCCAAGCCGCCTGATGTTTCGATTTCCGCGATCACGTCGTTGTAAACGGCTTTTGCCTGAGCCTCCCTTTCCTTTTGCGCGAGCAGCCATGCGAGGTTCATCAGGCCATTCACACGAACCGTCTGATGCTCAATCGGACGCATCAGCCTTTCTGCAAATCCGAAACGGTCGAGTTGCGCGAACCTCATTGCAAGGAGGAGGATTGTTTCACCCCTTTTCTTGGGATCCTTGATCTTCCCGGCAAGCATTGGTCCCGACTCGCGCAAGGGAATATTCAGACGCGACAGGCGGGAGAGAACGAAGGCAAGCTCTTTATCGCGCGATTCTGCATCACCGACGTCAAGCGCTGCTGCAATACTTTGTTCGAACAGTCGTTCCGCCAAAACAGCGTCACCGCGCTTTTCGTGCTCCAGGGCAATATAGGTGAGCAGGTTGGTTTTCTCCCTGACATCCACGAGCATCTCAACGGACGGCAAGACCCGGTCGAACAACCCTGCCGCAACCATGTGCGCATAGACCGTGGCCCGCAGAGTCTGCTTTTGCGGATCATCGTCCTTAAGGTTTTGAACCTCCGCCTCGGCTTCGTCGAACAACGCAATGGCGCGGGCCTTCTCATCTACAGAAATCAGAACTTCGGCCAGTCGTGCAACGCCTCGAACGCGGCTGGCCGGATCTTCTATCTGCCTGGTTACCTCGATCGCCTGATCCATCCATTTTGGCTCGGCGGTATGGGTCACCACGCGCACCAGGATAAAGGACCGCAGCATTGGATCGCTCGATTGCCTGCTCGTTCCAATCGCAGCTCCAAAGTCTTCTGTATCGATCAGACGGTCTGCCAGCGCACTTAACGCGCCATCGCGGATCGGCTGGGCTTCGATCTCGCTGATGACCTTTCGAGCGGCTGCCAAGTCACCCTGTTTTGTCTCTGCAAATGAAAGCTCCATGCGAATATTGTCCAGGTCATGCGTTGTCGTGACTTGCTGCATGACCCGCCGCGCTTCATCTATCTCACCCAATTTCGCATGGCGTGAGGCGATCCTTGCGAGCGTGCTGTTCCGATCAAAATCATTCAGATATTGAGCGAACTGCGCAGCCTGATCGAGGCGAGGTGAGAACGCCAGCATGTTGGCGATACGAGAAACATGTTCGCCGTCCAGCGCACGCTCCGGTGTTTGTTCAAGCTCATTCATCAAGGACTCGATGAAGACGTCGACACAAGGAGCTTTCGGGTCCGCAAGACATGCCTCAATCGACAGGTCCTGCGCCGTGACAGGTGTTGCGGCGAGCGCAAAGGCAAAACCGAGGTTTCGCAAATGGAAATTGAAAAAACTCATCCGATACTCCGTTTGCGAATCGGGTTTCCGGCACCACTCAGATGAAGCCAGTTGATGTCACCTCAGCGCGCCTGGTCAGCCGCAATCGACCGGCGCCTGTTTCAGTTCGGACAGGAGATAGAGACGCATCCAACGCGCAAGAAGCCGAGCCTGTGCAGGACGGTCGTGCGTCAACGCACATCACAAAGTCCTTTCTCTTAAGGCATTGAAAAATATGGAGTTTTTTTCGCCCCTCTTAATTCGCGGGTGGCCGGAGCTACGCAATTTCAGGCTGGTTTTCGAAATTCAATTGCGAATCACATAAGTATCTGCTTATGTATTAGCATGACTGAAAACGATATCTTCCGGGCCCTGGCAGACCCGACGCGGCGCGCGATTTTCGAAAAGCTTGCCCATGGCGGATTGAATGCGAGCGCCTTGCGCGAGGGCATGATGATCAGCCAACCGGCCATGTCGCAGCACCTTGCTGTCCTGCGGGACGCCGGCCTTGTTCTCGCGCAACGTCACGGGCGCTTCACGAATTACGAGGTCAATCCCGAGGGTCTGCAGCTCATTGCAAAATGGATGATGAAGTACCGCGCCTACTGGCCCGCAAGAATTGACGATCTGAACAACCTGCTGAAGGAAATGGACCAGTGAGCGAGACGGATCTGGAAACTCCCGAACCCGAATTGGCCTTTGAGTGCATACTCGACGCCCCGCCGGAGAAAGTCTGGCGTGCGATCAGTCAATCCGAGCTGCGGGAACGATGGCTGCCCGGTTCCGACCTGAAGGACCCTCGACCGAGTTCAATTGTCCCAGGCCGCGAAATCAGCTTCACCATGCGGGAACGCCAGCCGCCCTTTCTTGAGAGCACGGTTACGTTTCAGATCGAGCCGGACGACGGCGGCAACACACTTTTCAGGATCACTCATAAGCTGATCGAAATGCCGAAGAGCCTGCAGACCTCAGATGCCGCAAACGAAAACGGCCTGGCGCTGATGCAGGCTGCCTGACGGCCAAGCCGACACCTGAATCCGAGATGGAAAGGAATTCGCCGATGCGCGAAACGATGCAACTCGTCCCTATGGTGGTTGAACAGTCAAACCGCGGCGAAAGGTCATTCGATATCTTTTCAAGGTTGTTGCGGGACCGGATCATCTTCCTGAATGGGGAAGTCAACGACACGGTCTCAGCTCTCATCTGCGCTCAGTTGCTCTTTCTGGAAGCTGAGAGTTCGAAGAAACCGATACAGTTTTATATCAATTCACCGGGCGGCGTCGTGACCAGCGGATTTGCGATGTATGACACGATGCAATTCATCAAGGCGCCGGTACACACGCTTTGCATGGGAACGGCCCGATCGATGGGCTCGTTTCTATTGATGGCGGGAGAACCTGGCGAACGGTCCGCGCTGCCGAACGCCAACATCCTGATCCATCAACCCTCGGGCGGCTTTCAGGGGCAGGCAACGGATATGCTAATTCATTCCGAAGAGATCCAGCGTACCAAGGCAAAGATGACAAATCTTTATGCGACGCATTGCCATCGCGATTTCGACGCGTTCGCAAGTGCTCTTGAGCGCGACAGGTTCATGACACCTGAAGAAGCGCTCGATTGGGGTCTGATCGACCGGATCATTTCAGAACGGGACGTCGGCTGACCTTTTCGGTCGTCGGGGTCCGTCACGTTTTGCCTGCCTGTTCTTACTTGCGGTTTGTCACCCGGTTGAAAAAACCCGATTTCCTAGTGCCAGTGATCGAAGCGTACATACGCTCTATCCCTGGCGCTTGAGACGTCTTCGCGGCACAGGCCAATGTCTGTCCTCAGGTGATTTGACAGACTTCGAATATGCACGCGCGGTTTTTTGCGTTTTGTGAAACTGAAAAACTGACGCCATGCACATGGCCTAAGGCCATTAATAGCTTTCGTGATCTTGATGGGCATGTTCGAGATCCATATTTTTCTATTACTTCCCCAGATTCTCGGGATAAAATTCGAATTATCAAACAAATCCGGCACAGACACCCATTAGTGAGATTTATGAATGGCCCGTTCGCAGCTTCCCCCGCTTGCCTCCGTCAGGGCGTTCGAGTCCGCTGCCCGCCATGGCAGCTTTACACGTGCCGGCAACGAGTTGGGCCTCACCCAGGCCGCCGTCAGCTATCAGATCAAGGTGCTGGAGGAACGTGTCGGACAACCCCTGTTTCACCGCAAACCGAGAGGCGTTGAGCTGACACAGGTCGGCACGGCGTTGGCCAAGAAGACGGGCGATGCGCTGAATTTGATCGCCGACGCTTTTGCGGAGGCTCAAGGCAATGCACAGGGAACGCTTACCATGAGCGTCATCCCGACCTTTGCAACGAATTTTCTTGCAGAAAGACTGGGGCAGTTTCAGATCGCGCACCCGGGAATCGCCGTGAGGCTGGAAGTGAGTGAAACCCTGGTTGACTTCCATTCCGGTATTATCGACGTCGCGATCAGGAGCGGCCGTGGGGATTGGCCCGATCTTGAGTGTCACAAGCTGATAGACGTTGAATTCACGCCGATGTTGAGCCCGGCTCTTGCCGAGAGCATCGGAGGGATCACGCGTCCGGAAGACCTTCTCAAACTGCCCATACTTGGCGGCCTCGACCCCTGGTGGATCCGTTGGTTTGGTTCGGCCGGGGTCGACGCGACCGACATTGGTGATCTCCCGGGCCAGACCTTCGGCCCGCAGGTTCTGGAAGCGACAGCCGCGATCGCCGGACACGGTGTTGCCATGGTCACACCCGCGTTTTTTCGGGATGCGGAGAAGAACGGTCAGTTGATCCGTCCGTTCGACATAACCTGCAGCGACGGAAGGGCTTACTGGCTCACATATTCCCACGCATTCAGAAACACGCCAAAGATCAAGGCATTCCGAACATGGCTCGCACATGAAATCAGCACGTTTCTGGACGCTGTGGAATAAACTCAGCTTGTCACGGCGCCTTTGGATTTTGTTGGTCCTGCCCAAACAGGCCCGGCTAACGTTCGCCAAAGAGTGACAAGCTGGATTATGAAACATGATTGAACGTCTGAACCCCACGACATTGCGCGCCGTGCCCGATCAATATGCCGGGATTTACACCCATTCGACCCGGCTGGATCATCCCAAGAAACTGGTTGCTTTTTCCGGTCAGGTCGGCGTCGCAAATAACGGCGCCGTTGCATCCGATTTTGCCGGGCAGTGCCACCAGGCCATGGACCATGTCGAGGCCCTGCTGGATGCTCACAGACTAGGGCTCGATGACATGATGAGGGTCACCTATTATGTGACAAGGGGAGAAGATCTTGCGGAGCTGACCGAGATCCGTCAAACGCGCTGGCACTCTTCCAATCCGCCTGCGGTGACGACGCTGATCATCGCAGGTCTCGTGGATCCCAACTGGCTGATCGAGATTGAGGTGCTTGCCGGAAACTAGTTAACCCTGGCCCAAATCAATTGGCGTACTGATGCCATCAGGCATGCATCTGAAGCGACCGCTCCGGGTAAGCAGCCTCGATCATAACATTTGCAAGGCCATCATAGGCGCGCGTCCAGGCCGCGAACACCGCTTCGGGATGCTGCGCATCCAGCACGGTCCTCAGCATTGTGATCAAGGCTTCTCTGACAATAAAATAATGTTCCTTTTCAACGCCATAGGCCAAATGCCGCAAGGCAAGATCCTTGACGATCGGCTCAAGTTCACCGGCGTTTTGAAGCTGGGAGACGACCAGGCCCAATGTGCTCATGAGCTTTACGGATTGCGACGCCATATCCTGCAGGAACAGATCTCGGGTATGGGGCGCGATTTCGAAAAGGGTTTCGTAGAACACGTCTCCTGCGTGTTGCAGGTTGGCCGAAAGGGAAATGAAGGACGTTCGGATGAGGTCAATATCCTCTTGGCTCAAAGTCATCTTTCCACTCCCGGCGTACAGTTCCAAAAAGGCCAATTCTTCGCGCATTTGCTGCGTAAGTTCGATCTAAATTCTATGGATGTACAAGCTGCACGACAATACACATGACTGCACGCGGGTCTTGCACAAACGCCCGATGATTGCGCGCAGGCAAAGGGGCGCCAACATCAGATAGACCTGTTGCGCGGTGCCGCGGGCGTGCTTATCCATTACGCCGCACATTCGTTTCGCCGCCGCCGCCGCAGTGTTTCCAGCCGATCTTGTGCTTTGGAACCACGCCCGAACAGATCTTCTGCACTTTCGCGCAATTCACGGATTACCGTCTGAACCCTCGGAAACTGCACGGTATCAGGGTGAACATGGAGGTGCAGAGCGCGCTCGATCTCCACACTGCCACCCTTCAGACGTTGAAGCGCGTGCTCCGCATCCGCGAGCGCGACAGGCAACAGGCCTTTGCCAAGACCTTGCCGAATTGCCGCCAGCAGAAGACGCGGATCGTTGCCGACAAAGCTGACCGGTTCGTCACGCTGTTTGATTTTTTCAAGATATCTGGCAGGTGCGCGCCGCGCGCCGCTGGTGTCACGCATGGAAACCCATCCCAGTGCTGCGGGATCGCGCTCCGCAGGCACATAAAGCGCAAAGGGCACGTCGGCAATTTTGATTGAGAATTCGCCCATTTGCGGTGGGTCTTCAAACCACAGCGAGATCGTTGCCGCCGACCATGATGCCGCCGTCGGACATCCCGACAACAGGAAAACCGTCAGTTTGGGATACATCTGCGCAAGACGCGGGAGGAAGTGCTCGGCAAGGTGCTCCAGAACCCAGTGATCACCCAGAATGCGCAATTCACCCGCCGGTTCGCGGACCGGCGATACCGCCGTTTGAAAAATACGTTCCGCGCGCCGTTCGATCTCCATCGCATCCGCAATCAGTTTCTCGCCTACTTCCGTCGGGATCAGCCCCGACTTCGAGCGCAAGAACAGCGTTGCTCCGAGAGCTGCCTCCAATGCGGAGAGGCGGCGGCCAACAGTGGACTGATCAATGCCCAGCATGATCGATGCCCGCGTCAGTGAGCCGGACCTTATCAGGGCGAGCAATATCCGAAGATCATCCCAGTTCAAGTCGGTTGTTCCTTTCCCGTCGTCCTCAGCTCTGATCCGTCAGCCTCGCGATGAGCCCGTTTTTGACTTCGAACAGCGACGCTCCGCTGAGCGAGACACCCGTACCGGCTTTCCAGCCGTTCGGAAGGTCCTGTGCCGGCGTCGCCGAGTAGGAAATCTCGGCGAGCGTCACCGCGTCGACGGTAATCACGTTTGTAATTTCCTGATGACGCCTGGAAAACGAACGCAACGCCGTTTCCGCCATGGTGCGGAAATCGGCGGACCCTGACGCCTCTGCAGTCACCTTGCCGCCGGTAATGTTGGTGAAGCGGATATCCTGCGACAGGCACGCCAGCATCCCGTCCACATCGCCTGCGTTGTAAGCATCGATGTAGCGCTTGATCAGCGTCGGCATGGCTTTGGGCATATTGCGGAGCCTCCTGGCGTATTTTGGCGGACAGTCCCGGCGCAGAACCTCGCAATTTGGCTGCCATGTGTCCAACAAAAGCCCAGGGGGCCGACATAAGCGGTATTTGTCGCTGCAAGCGCATGCAGCGTCATGACAGCTGGTCGGGGAAGTCGCGCGGGGGTGCCGCTCGCGTGAAAAGTCCTTTCAGCAGCTGTTGCTCTTGTTGGTGCTAAAAGTGGCTGTTCGTTCACGGACAAATGAACGGTTCAGAGGCGGGGATTCAATCTTAAGGTTAAATTTAAGAAACAGTTTACTTAAATCTCGAAATATCGTTTTTGAGTATTGTTGCGAAGAAGAAATTTACCAGCCCCAAGGAACCGCCCGGGAAACGGTTCCTGGGGTAAGTTTTTTAGAGAAATACATTTCTTTATTTTGGCAGAAAATTTTTTTAGAACTTTTTTATAATAAAATTCTATTCAAACAACTTGACTTTACTTTCTTAGGCATTGCGCTTCAAAAAATAAACGGGCTCGCGGACGACCGTCGCGAGCCCGTCTTGCTATGTTACTGGTCGAGTTCCAACACAGCCTTGCCGTCCGCTTCCGCGACCTGCTCCAAGGTATCCTCGCCGGTCCACTGGAAGATGCCGTAAATACCGGCGGGCACACCGGTGTCGGTGTAATCCATCGTGCCCGTCACACCGTCGTAGTTGATTTCTTCACCGGCCCGGATTGCGGCAAGTCCGTCGGCGTATGTGTGCACCACCTTTCCGTCTCCACCGGTGACATCATACATCGCCGCAACCCACGCATCGGCCTCCAGACTGCCAGCCTTTTCGATCGCGAGAGCCGACGCCACAAGCAGGTCATAGTACTGGATCGCGTAGGAATTACCCGCATCGCCGATCTTGTCGATGTATTTGGAGTCCTTTGCCGTCGGCTCATAGAAGGCCCAGGCCGGCCCGCCGGCATTTGAAAAAGCCGCCAGAACGACCGCCTCATGCTTGCCGACAGCTGCCTGCGTTGCGGTTTGAATGAATCCAGGCTCCTGCCACTCGGACGTGCCGATGATGAACCAGGAATTGCCGGATTCGGCCGCGTTTTTCACGAACGCACCGCCATCAGCGGGGGCGGAAAACACGATCACGGCATCCGGGTTCTGGTTGGCGATCTTGCTGACCACGCTCCGGTAATTCGACTGGTTGGGCTGGATATCGATCCTGTCCAGTACTTCGATCCCGAGTTTGTCGGCGGCCTTGATCGCTGCGTTTTTCTGAAGCTGTGAACCGGCTGCCTCCGTTGCGACAAAGACAACAGAGTTCTTTCCGGCATTCTTGGCGTGCAACAGTGCGGCAGACCCTTGCGCGGAATCCATGGGCGAGCCGCGGAACAGCGGCTCGTCGGCGTTTCCACCAAATTCAGCCTCGATGGCTCCGCCATGAACTGATGGTAATAGAGGCCCTTTGTCCGCTTTGACCTTGTCCAGAATGTAGTCCCTGTAGGACATGTAGTTGTGCGCGGCATTCAAAAGGATGTCGATGTTTTCGCTATCGACCAGCTTGCGTGCGGCGCGCGCTTCTCCAATGGTGCCGATATCCTGATGGATCGGCACGAGCTTGCGCCCGAGCGGCGGATCCTGGTTGATAACCTCAAGCGCAAAATCGGTCACGGCGTCGAAGAACTCGCCAAATCCGCCGTATTCACCTGTGTGATACGTCAGGTGACCTACCTTTATGTCCTGCGCGGACACACTGCCCGCGCTGAACGCCAGGGCCAGTGCTGTCGATACAAAGAACCTGTTCAGTTTCATGTCATCCTCCTCCCTTCGGGTTTCGGCCCGTTCAATGACTGATGTCAGATGTGATAGGCCTGCATCAGCTCCTTCATGCTCAGGTGCTTTGCGTCCTTGAGCATGAGCATTCTGCCGAGGCTCAACACGAGCACGCGGTCGGCAATTTCCAGGGTTTTGACCGCGTTTTGTTCGGCAAGAACGATGATGACGCCCTTGGCACGCCGTGCCTCGGCGATGGTTTCAAACAAGACGTCGACATAAAGCGGCGCAAGACCGGCGGATGGCTCATCAAGCAGGATGATTTCGGGCTCCTGCATCAGTGCCCTGCCGACGGCAAGCATCTGTCCTTCCCCACCGCTCAAGCTCCCTGCGGATTGATCCTTGCGCTCCGCAAGACGGGGGAACAGTGCGTATATTTCTTCCAGCCGCTGTTCCTTCGGACGATTGCCTACAAGCGCGCCGAGTGACAGGTTTTCCGCCACCGACAGCCGCGGAAAGACATTGCCTTCCTGTGGGACATAGGCGACACCCATCCCGGTCAGCTCATAAGGCGGTGCGGCGGTCACGTCGTCCCCGTGCCAGCTCATCCGGCCGGTCCGGACCGGGAGCAGTTTCGCCAGCGTCTTCAGCAGCGTCGTCTTTCCTGCCCCGTTCGCACCCAGCACAGCGAAGACTTCATTGCCGATGTCGAAATTCAGATCGTGCAAGACCTGAACCTCACCGTAGCCACTGCAGAGATTCGACACTTCGAGCATGCTCAAATCCCCATGTACTTTTCGGCAACGACACGGTTGTTCTTCACTTCGTCCGGATCGCCCTGAAACAGGAGTTCGCCTTCGGACAGAAAATGAACGTAGTCGCAGTTGTTCCAGATGAGCTCCAGATCATGTTCGATGATCAGGACGACAAGCTCACCTTCCTCAACGCGCGAACGCACAAGTGCCATGACTTCCTGGGTGATTTCGTCCGGCAACCCTGCCGTCGGTTCATCCATCAGCAGCATTTTGGGCCGGACGATCAGGCATCGCAGGATATCAACGAGCTTCTTTTCGCCACCGGATTTGGCAAACCCATCGGGGTTGGAAAAAGGAAACCGGTTCAAAAGCGCATCGATCGTCGCTTCAAGCTCGGGATCTCCCGGATCGGGTTTCCAGGAGAACCGCCAGCCCTCGCGCTCGGGTGGGGTCGCCGCCATGCGCAGCTGGTCGCGAATGGTCAGGCTTTCGAACCCCTGGATGCGTTGATTGGTCTTGACCAGGCCAAGCTGAGCGACCTGGTGGGATGACAGCGAGATCAAATCATGGTCCCGGCCGTCTTTTTCAAAGGTGACCGAACCTGTCGTTGGCGGGATGCGCCGGGTCAGGCATCCAAGCAATGTCGACTTCCCCGCACCATTCGGCCCGATCAGCCCCTCAATGCCATGACCGCCAAACATGACCTCCTGAATGTTGAGGACCGGGTGGGCGGTATAGGACTTGGACAGGCCGGAGGCGGTCAGCTTCATGACGACTTCTCCGGTGTTGGATCCGTGGTTGGGGTTGTACTATCCGCTTGCGGGACGCGAGCTCCGGTTTCGGCTGTCGAAGCGACGGCAGTACCCGCTTCGGGCGCGCGGCGGCCGCCTCCGTCCGTGCCACCCTTTCCCCACAATGCTCTTGACGCTGCCGCCGTTTGACCCAGGAAACGACGGCCAAGTGCAACACCGGTTTGCACGCCATCAGTCGCCCTGCTGATCACTGCTTCGGGCGGCAGGCCCGGATCGAGAAGGCCAACGGGCTTGAACATGAGCACGCCGACAAGCAACAGGCCATAAACAAACAGTTTGAAATTCGGGACATAGACCGCAAGCTCCGGCGTGACTGGCGCATATGTCTCAATCAGAATGTCGAATATCCCGAACGTGATGAAAACACCGACGACCGCGCCCAGGGAATGCTCCTTGCCGCCCAGTACCAACGCGATCCAGACGGCGAAAGTGACACTTGGGACGATCATGTTCGGTGTCAGGAATTGGTTCAGTGGCGCTGACAGGGCGCCCAGAAGTCCCATGGCAGTGCACGTGCCCACGAACCAGAATGTCTTGACCGCGTATGTGTCCTTGCCAAGCGACGCGGCGACTTCTTCATTGTCTCTTATTGCCAGCAACAACCGGCCGGTGGTCGATTTGTGCAGCCGCAGCGTGAACAGCTGCAAGGCGGCGACCACTGCGACAAGGAAGAGGAAATAAAGGTACTCCGTCGCACCACCGATCCGCACCGGATACTTGATCGTCCCTAGTCCGACAACGCCCATCGTCATCCATTTCTCGGTGACAATGAGCAGCGCGACGATCGCGCTGAAGGCGATCGTGGCGCACAGGATCCCTTGCGCATCCAGCCTGAGCACCAGCCGTCCGATCACCCAGGAGGCCGCAGCAACGCAAGCAACAGACAGCACAATGGCATCGACGAAGGAAAGGTCGAGCTGGACCTGAAAGACGCCCATTGCATACATGCCGAGCCCCCAAAATCCGACAACGCCGAAGTTCGGAATGCCCAGGAGCCCGAACTGAATATGCAGTGCGAGCGCCAGACCGACATAGATGAGCAGTAGCGAAAGTGAGAAGATCAGATAGGCCATGTCAGACAACCCGTGCGCCACGGCGCCAAAGAATCAGAATGAAGGCCATAAGCAGGGCAACTTCCGCATAAAGCGGCTTGGTGAGAAGCGTGATTGCGGCCGTCAGAATGCCTGCGACAACAGCGGCAACCAGCGCCCCTCGAACACTGCCGACGCCGCCGATGATGGAAACCATCACCGTAATGAGGATCAGGTTCCAACCCATAAGGGGATTTACAAGCGCGAAAACGCCCTGAAAAATTCCCGCGAGCCCTGCAGCGGCACCGGCAACGAACCACACCTTGACGGAGATTTCATGCGGATTGATGCCACAGACACGGGCCAGTTCCGGATTGTCGGCAAGCCCCCGAACCTTTTCGCCGAAACCGGTGTGATAGATGATCCAGTAAAGATTGAACGCGAATGCTGCGACAAGAATAAGAGCGATAAGCTGCAAACTGGTCGCGCCGACGCCGATCAGATTGAAAAACTCGATCGGCGGCTCGTCCAGATAGACGTTTTCCGCGCCGACAAAAAGGATCAGACCATATCGAAGAACGAAGGAAAGACCGACCGACAGAATGATCAGCTCCGACGGTTTGATCCCGCGCTGCATGGCCGGACGAAAAACGAACAGATAGGTCGCGACGCTTAAAAGCCCGCTCAAAATGGCTGCAGGAACAATGGAGATGTAAAAGCTAAGTCCAAAAGCCACGTTGAACAGAGAGGCGAAATAGGCGCCAAAGGTGATGCCTTCACCGTAGGCAAAATTGATGAAGCCGTTCAGGTAATAGATAAGCGTGAAGCCAATCGCGGCCAGTATAAGCGGCGATGCCTGCAGTATTCCTATAAACAAGGAGTCGACTGCGAAAGACACGCGCGGGCCTCCCAATTGTTGCTTGTTGAGGCTACGCCGTACCCAGCCTCTTGCTTCTCCAAAAGGGTTCCCGCAAATCACGTAAACGATAATAACGAGCAATATTGCTACGTTGCGCTCAGTCTTTTATTTGTCACGATTGAAACGCTTGAACTTGAATTCGAGCGCTTGCTCCTGCCCGATAGCTTTGACTTGTACCGGCCGCGGCTGTCGGGAGGAAGGGCCATCATGAAAGCGTTTCTAAAGGACAACTGGATTCCCGTTGCCATTTCCGCCTCAGCATTGGTGATGGCCACGGCAATCGGTCTTGTCCCGGTTTTGCGGTCTCCGGATGACGCAACCTTGAACGCTGAAGCCGCCCTCGAGCGGCGTGTTGCACAACTCGAAGAGAAGATCGCGCAACTTGAGAGCACATCCGAACCTGTGGATCCGGCTACCAAGGAAGAAATCGATCCTGCGCTGCGCGCTGAGATCAACCAGATCGTAAAGGGTCTGGTCAATCAAACAGGCCGCGTCTCAAGACTGAAAAAGGATGTTGCCCCGTTGCTGGCCTGGGGAGACACTCCGCCCGTACCGGAGCGGATAGAGCAGCAGATCAAGCTCATCAACACTGCTTTCCTGAAACAGACAAGCCGTATCAAATCCCTGGAACAGCAAGTTATGCCCGTAAGCGGCAACAGCGCCGCAGTCGAACGCATTTCCCTACAAGTCAAAAACCTTGAATCCGCGGTCACGCAGCTGCACAAGCGGATCCGTAAATTGTCAGCCGATCTGGAAGCCTCAACCGCCGATCAGGACACTTTGAGCCCCGAAACCCTCCAGTCAATCGAGACCAAGCTCGAGGACATTCTCAAAAGCGTACGCGCTCAATAGAAGATTGCGTTAGTTGCTCCGGCTTTGCGCAGAGGCTTGTCTCAAAAACAAAAACCCGCCCTAAAGAGGACCGCTTTTTGTTGGTTGCGGGAGCCTGATCACAGCGAGACTCTAACGTTTGGTGCGTCCAGAATCTCTAGGTGGCAATTGTCATCAAATGATCAGCAGCCGTGACTGAACTGCGAACAACGCAGACAACGCATGCAACGTGACCAAGATACAAGCATCGCTGCCCCGCAGCTAATGTGCGAAAGGTTTGCGCTGCGTCGGAAGCTTCCTAATCCAAGAAACGTAGTCCGGATCTTCGGTGCGGCTTATCAATCGCTCCAGTACGTTCAGCGGATCCGGATCGTAGTCAACACGCAGATCGATGGGCGGGAAATCTTCGACGAAAATGAGAATTGCAGCGGACATCAGTCCGCGCGCGTCACCTCCGGCTTCGGAACCAGCTCTCAAACCTGACAGCAACCGCCAGAGAAAACTGTCTGAACCCGCCAGCACCGCTTCAGCGGCAGCTTTAACCACTTCCTTCCGGGCAAGCATGTTGCCGCCTGCGCAAATGTCGGGATTTACGTAATGGGCTACTTCCGGTGTGTTCTCTGCCCCTGAAAAAACGCCGCTATTGCCCAATCGATCGAGGGCGAGCAACTGTCTGGAATCTCTGCCGGCATCCGGGTTCACGGTAAGCTCGATCGCGCGGTCGGGATCAAGGCCGCTTGCCAGCGCATCGAGCACGTCTTCTCCCCAAAGCGTGCTTGGATAGTATCCCTGGGATGCAGAGACCCCTATGCCAGGCTTTCCCCGAAGAACCCAGCCGCCCACGCACAGATTTCCTGTGGCGGCGGCACCTCCCAATGCACCGGTATCAGGGTCCCGCGCCAGGATCGAGAAAGTCATCTCATGTTGAACCTTTGCGTTTGACTGCTTATTGAGTAGTTTGTTTCACAGAGTTTCAGAAACTGTCAAACGTGAAGATTGCCATGGTACAGACAGCGCGGCTCTCTGAGCGCATTCTTGAGAGCTTTGACGACCTCACCAAATCCGAGCGCCTGCTGGCGGAACATTTCCTCGAAAACCCCGACAGTCTTGCGCTCCACACAGCTGAAGAGATATCTTCACTAGCCAACGTGTCCAAGGCAACAACGGCCCGTTTTTTCAAGCGTCTAGGCTTCCCAAGCTTTAAAACCGCGCAGCGTATGGCGCGCGTCCGCCGTAATGACAGCCAGCACAACAAGCGTGTTTTTTCCGAACCCATACAACAACGCAGTGGGCGCGGTGATCTGGCCGATCACCTTGCATCCGATGTCCAGAACCTAATCCGCACGATCGAAGCCATTCGCGGCGACGAACTGAAAGATGCCGTCACCTACCTGGCCAGGGCAGAAAAAGTCTGGGTCGTCGGCTTTGGTGACAACTACCCGCTGGCACATTTTGCACGCGCCCAACTCATCAAGGTGAAACCGGACATCCGCATGATCCCGCTTGGCGGCTTTCCCGTGCCGGAAGAGTTTGCCTCAATCCGTCCATCCGATGCCGTCCTTGCACTGGCCATCGGCCGGCGGACGGCGACGCTGCGTTCGATCCTGCAATCCGCGCGCCTCTCCGGGGCCAGGACGATATCCGTGACAGACCTGACAAGCTCCGGCAACTCGGAACTGGCGGAAGTCACGCTGCGATGCCGCACCAGCGGCTTGTCTTACTTCGACTCCCTTGCCTCTCCGGTTTCGGTCATGACCTATCTGTGCATGGCCGTTGCGGATCGCCTCGGTCAGAATGCTGTCGACCGGTTGAAATACATCGACGGTATCCACTCAGAGTGGGGCGACCTGGGCTGAAAGTGACTCAAACGCGTCGTTTCGTGGGCTGCAGACACCGTCAAACGATTCAAAAATGAAATTAATCTTGTCAAAACTGCTTTCTTTTTGACGCAGTATGCCCGGCCTCGTACCGTTTTCGAGGGCCTGCCCAGAAATCAATAGACGGATGTCAGCACGCCGGACTGCTCTCCGGCGTCACGGGCGGCTTTGCCTCGCGCGACGGACGGCGCGCACACGGGCAAGCACATCGCAGCTCCAAGGAGAGGATGTTGACATGAAACTTAGAAGAAATTCCCTGCGCCGATTGGCAGGCGCGGCAGGCATTGTCGCAGGTTTGACAAGCTCCGCGGCGGCCGGTGACATAGTCTGGGCCCGGTACGGAGATATCGATTCCCTTGATCCGCATCGCGCCACCAGTACCTTGTCCCTCCAGGTCTGGAGCCTGCTATACGACACATTGCTGGCGACGGACGCTGACGGCCTGCCGGTACCTCACTTTGCGAAGTCCTGGACATCGAACGAAGAGGGGACGGAATATACGTTCAGCCTGCAGGACGGCGTCATGTGCCACGACGGTACACCGCTCGATGCGAATGATGTCAAATACACGATAGATGCCGCCTTCAGCGAGGAAACACCAAGCGTCACAAAGGGCAGCTGGGGTCCGATTACAAGCGCAGAGGTCATTGATCCGCTGACCATCAAGCTCACGCTCGAGAAACCCTTCGTGGCGATGATCCCGTTCCTCGCGGACAGCTTCTCGTCGATCATTTGCGACAGCAACGGTGACGGCTTCGGAACCACCACGGCCATTGGCTCCGGCCCCTGGAAACTGGTGTCCTGGACCAAAGGCGACAAGATCGTTCTGGAAAAGAACCCTGACTACAAGAATTTCGGCAAGCTGGCTGAAAACCCAGGGGCGCCACATGAGGATGGTCTGATCATCACGGTTGTTCCGGAACCTCAGGCGCGGCTGGCGGCCCTGAAAACCGGCGAAGTCCATATCGCCGAACCCCCGTTTGATGATGTGCCATCGATCAAGGACAGCGGTGAGCTGGACATCATCGTTGCCGAGAACACGGGACAAAACGTTTTTTGGGAGTTTGCCGTCCACCGGCCACCGTTCAACGACAAGCGCGCGCGCCTTGCGGTTGCCCATGCGACCGATGCGGCGGCCGCGATCAGCCTGATCTATGGTGACCTGTCGGTTCAGGAAAACTGCCCGGTGTCTCGCGGTGTTTTCGGCAACGATCAGGACTTCTGCGCCCAGTACCGCCCGGGATATGACCCAGAAAAATCAAAGGCGCTGCTCGCAGAGCTTGGCTACAGCATGGACAAGCCGCTTGAAACCGCTTTGCTCGTTTGGACAGGCGGAAACCGCCAGAAGCTTGGGGAAGTTTTCCAGGCACAGCTGGCAGAAGTCGGCATCAAGGCATCCATCGAAATCATGGATATCGGATCGCTCAATGCCCGGGTCCGTCAGGAAAACGAAACGACGACCGGCACAACCGGATCGATGGATATGATGACATGGTCCTGGTATGACCCTGACATTCTTTACGCGCTCTGGCACACGCCCGGCGCTTACCGCGGCTACACCTCGCCCGAGCTCGACGCAATGCTGGACGAAACGCGCGTGCTGACGGATCCGGACGCCCGCAAGGCCAAGGTCCAGGAAGTATTCAAGTATCTCCTTGAAAACGCGATCCACGTGCCGCTCTACACACCTGGCTGGGAATGGGTCTTTGCCGTCCGGCCTGAAGTCGATGGTTTCTTCGTGGCGCCATTTGTCTATCCGAATTTCAGCGACGTAAAACTCGGCGGTTGAGCCGGCCTGCCGCCCGGATACCTGATCCGGGCGGCGTTCCTCCAGATCAACACCTGTTCAATCGGGGACGATTGAACAACCAAAAGTTGGTCGCATTCGAAGTGGTAGAGCGTCTTTGTGCGTTCAATCGAACGCACGATGCTCCAGGGTCGACAAGATGTGGCGCTTTCTCGGCACCCGGATCGCGATGGGTGCGCTTACAATCTGGATCACGACCATTCTCGTGACACTTCTGATCCACGCAGTGCCCGGGGATCCGGTCCAGATAATGTATGCCCAAAGCCAGGGCACGACCCCGGAACAGATTGAAGAGGTACGTCGATCTCTCGGCCTGGACAGGCCCATACCCGTTCAGTACGCAATGTTTATCGAGCGCCTTCTTCATGGTGATCTGGGCAATACCATTCGCGGCGGCCAACCTGTGCTCGATGTGATCATGCAGCGTCTGCCGAACACGCTGATACTGGCATGTGCCGCAATGTTCATCGCCGTTTTGATCGGCGTCCCGATTGGTTTCCTGGCGGCCTACCGGGAGGGAAGCGTTGTCGACATTTCGCTCATGGTTCTGGCCATTGCGGGGATTTCCATGCCGCATTTCTGGCTGGGCCTCATGCTTTTGTTCTTCTTCGCGCTTGAACTTGGTTGGCTCCCGGTCAGCGGCAGCGGACCGCTGAACCTTATTTTGCCCGCGCTCACACTTGGACTTTCAAACGCCGCTATTTTCGCCCGGCTCACACGCTCTTCCATGATTGACGTGATGAGCCAGGATTACGTTCAGACGGCTTTTGCCAAGGGGCTGCCCAAGGCCCTGGTTCTGCGCCGCCACGTGCTTCGCGCCGGCCTCTTGCCGGTCGTAACAATGATGGGTCTGCAATTTGCCTTCATGATGGGCGGCGCAATTGTCGTTGAGAACATCTTTTCCTGGAACGGTGTCGGCCGCATGGCTGTCGAGGCAATCTTCCAGCGTGACTATCCGATCATTCAGGGTTTCATCCTGACATTTTCCGTTGTCGTCGTCACGGTGGCGATCGCTATCGATGCGCTCTACGCCGTGCTCGACCCGCGAATCCGGCGGGCCTGACATGCAGACGGCGAGCGACCCTCAAACACAACGCGCGCCTCCCGGCTTTTGGCGCCGGTTGGTGCGCTCCCCGAGTGGATTGATCGGGCTAGCGATCGTTCTTGCCCTTGTTTTCTGTGCTGGCTTTGCAGACGTGCTTGCGCCTTACAGCCCGACAAAGATGGGGGCCGGTGGCCGCTTTCTGCCACCAGGTGGAAAGTATCTTCTGGGAACGGATGAATTTGGCCGGGACATGTTTTCCAGAATTCTCTACGGCAGCCGCATCACGCTTCTGATCGGTGCAGTTGCCGTCGGCATATCGCTTACAGTCGGCATGCTGGTCGGAATGATCGCCGCATTCCGCCGTGGGTGGATCGAGGCGATCCTCATGCGTGGTACTGATGTGCTCTTTTCCTTCACGGAAACGCTGATCGCGCTCAGTTTCGTTGCCGTTCTGGGCCCCAGCCTGCAGAACGCCGTTATTGCAGTCGGGGTTGCCGGCGTACCCTTCTATGCGCGAACCTGTTACTCGGCAGCGCTTGTCGAAACGTCGAAACCTTATTTTGAGGCAAGCATTGCCGCAGGCGCCGGCCCTGCCCGTCTGGTTCTCACGCATCTCCTGCCAAATGTTCTGCCAACGATGATTGTTGTTGCGACCCTGGGCGTTTCGACTGCCATCCTGGCTGCGGCAGGCCTCAGTTTCCTCGGCCTCGGTGCGCAGCCACCAACTTCGGAATGGGGATACATGCTCGCCGGATCGCGCGACTACATCAACCGCGCACCATGGTTGATGACAATCCCCGGATTGGCGATTGCCGTTACAGTCCTCGGCTTCAATCTTCTCGGCGACGGATTGCGGACGAGCCTTGACCCGGTGGAACGGAAATGAATGCGCTCCTCTCCGTTCGCGATCTAGCGGTTCACATAGGAACGCGTGCCCTGGTCGAAGGCATCAGTTTCGACCTGAAGGTCGAAGAAGTTCTGTCTGTTGTTGGAGAAAGCGGTTCTGGCAAGAGCATGACTGCAAAAGCACTCATGGGATTGTTGCCACCAGCGGCCACAGCAACCGGCCGCGCGGAGTTCGACGGAGCTGATCTGCTAGGTCCCGGTGTTGTACCACCGCGGGGCACAGGGATCGGACTGATCTTCCAGGAACCGATGACCGCGCTGACCCCGGTGTTGAACATCGGGCTTCAGTTAACAGAAGCACTCCTGAGCCACGAAATCTGTGATCCAAAGGAAGCACGGCGCAGAGCTGTCACGATGCTTGACCGGGTCGGCATCCCTCAGCCTGAGATGCGGATGCGGCAGTTTCCGCACGAACTGTCCGGTGGAATGCGTCAGCGGGTCGTCATTGCAATGATGATGCTGCTCGGGCCCCGCGTTCTGATTGCAGACGAGCCCACAACAGCTCTGGATGTTACGGTTCAGGCTCAGATCCTGGACCTCTTGCGCGAAATCGTTGCCGAGACAGGCATCGGTCTCATACTGATCACCCACGACATGGGGGTGGTTGCCGAAATGTCCGACACGGTCCTGGTGATGAAATCGGGACAAGCCGTCGAGCATGGTCCGGTGACCCGGATCTTCAAAACCCCCAGAGCAGATTACACGCGTACTTTGCTCAAAGCGGTCCCCCGCATTGACAGCGCCAGGGAGCGAACCAAAACCAGGCAAGACGTTCTTCTTTCGGTAAGCGACATTAACAAGACCTTCAACGGCCGGGGACCTCATCTGTTTCGCAGCCACGGGACCCGGGCACTCGACCATGTTTCGCTCACCGTTCGAACGGGGGAAACACTGGCGCTGGTTGGAGAGAGCGGATCGGGCAAAACAACCCTTGGCCGGGTCATCGCCCGTTTGACAGAAGCAGATGAGGGCAAAATCCAGCTGAACAGCCTGGATCTCAGGGCCTGCAAGGGCCGCGAACTGCGCGCAGCCCGGCGGCAGGTGCAGATGATCTTTCAGGATCCGTATGCGTCTCTCGACCCGCGCCAGACGGTCGGTCACACAATCGCGGAACCTTTGATTATCCACGAAAAGCTGCGGCGTTCCGAGCGAAACGAACGCGTCAGGCAGCTCATCGAGAAAGTCGGTCTCGAAGCTGACATGGCCCGGCGTTATCCGCACGAGTTTTCCGGTGGCCAACGCCAGCGCATTGCCATTGCCCGCGCAATCGCGGCCCGTCCTTCACTGATCATCGCGGATGAACCGACGTCCGCGCTCGATGTTTCGGTTCAGGCTCGTATCCTTGACCTTCTTGAGGAACTGAAGCGTGGCGAGGAACTGACAATGCTGTTCATTTCGCATGACCTTGCAGTGGTTCGCCAGATTGCCGACAGGGTCGCCGTGATGCGTCACGGCAAAATTCTCGAGCTGGGACCCACAACACAGATATTTGCCGCACCCCGCCACCCTTATACGCGCGCATTGATCGATGTGGTGCCGGTCCCGGATCCTGCACGAAAACGAGGTGTGCGCCCGGCTTTGAAGGGAAGCTATCCTGCCGGTCCTCTTGTTGAATCTTCCCCCGGTCACTGGGTGGCGTCATGACCGTCGGCATAGCGGCAACCGGTCCAAACGCAGGTGCAGGCGTCCTCGCAGGCCTTCGTGCGACCGAGGCGATCGGCCAAGGTGCCATTGGCGGCTTTGTCAGTCTTGCGGTTCTGACCAAGGATCAGCAACTGTTTCGTTCAGAAACACAGACAGATGGCGCAAGTGGACTTTTACAAAAAGAACTTCCCGAGAACATGCTTGGAGCACCGTTCGCTGCTCTTATTTCCAGCGGTCCGAACCGGCCCGTACCTCTGGCCCAGTTCGTTGCGGCGAAGCCGGGTGTCGGGCTTGTCACCGGTCATCGCTTTCCTCAAATCCCTGCCGATGATGGCATACCACTGAACGCTCATGTTCTGGCTGCGATGGAACGTGGTCAGTCACCCCAAATGGCCATAGATGCGGTCGTTGATCGGTTTCCGGATCATGATGCAGGATTTGTCGCACTCTCGATTGATGGCACCATCGCTGCGGGCAACATGCCTGCAGTTCTTCTGCGACGGGATCATGGGTGCTCGAGCCGCACCCTGCAGAGCCCTCCGGTGTCTGTCGCCACAATCCATAACGCCATCCATCCAATTCGGGTTCTGGCCGACATGATCAACGACATCGTTCTTGAGGAAATGTTGCGCCCTCCAGCCGCCGAACACTGGATAACCGCGTCTCAAGGTATCCGGTTGATTAGGGGTCAGCGGGCAGAAATTCATATCAACCGCGACGAAGAGGTGGTTCAAATACTTCATCCTCAGGCGATGCAACATCCCGATCCAGTTCCCTTCGGTCTGGGCGACCAGGTCCGTATCATACTCAATGGGAGGGACATCGGCTGGTTGGGATATGAACCTTTTATGATCGTCAAAGACGGAGTGATTATGACAATGGACGGCAAACCAAGTCTGAAATTGCCCATTCTGAGCGAACTGGGAATTGACCGGAAATCATGATCCAACTCTTTCTTCTCCACCCTCCCCCTTCAGGTTATGGTCCGCAGGACGACGAGGTGAGGCCGATTGAGCACCAGGTCCGGTGGACCTTGTGCCGGGCGAACGGGCTGCCCGTCGTGTGATTGTGGAGTTCGTTGAGGGCTTGCATAGAAAAAGCCCGCTGGCTTTTTGCCATTCGGGCTGATTTTGGTTTCGGGAGCAGGATTTTGGGGTTTTCTGCCCTTCTTCGTCGGGCTTGTGTCCTCCATGATGGGGCCCGGGGAGGTTTTCGCCTGTATCCCCCACCCGAATACGACAACAGCCTCACCCCTTACGGGATGAGGCTGTTGTCGAATTTGGTTGCGGGAGCAGGATTTTATGTTCGCGTTGCTCCATTGCGCCTTCGGGCTTCGCCCTTGTCGTGAACCGCAAACCGGGCCTTTTGGTCCCGCTTTGCAAGGTCCGCGTCCTGTCTCCATTACCAACAAAAAAGCCGCCCGGTGTGGGCGGCTGTTTTTGTTGGTTGCGGGAGCAGGATTTGAACCTGCGACCTTCAGGTTATGAGCCTGACGAGCTACCGGGCTGCTCCATCCCGCGTTATTTTTGTGTGCTCGGGAACCTAGGTTTCCGGCGAGGGCTTTGTTTGCCCGGTCATTTTTGTTTTGCGCGTCCTCGATCCTTTCGGATCCGCGGGCGTCGCGGGGGCTGCTCCATCTGGGGCATGCCCTGGAATTTTGTTGCCTTGGATGCCGCGCTGTTAAGGGACAAGAGTTCCGAAGCGCAGCGAAGGCAAGCGCACGTGCGCGCCGGCCACTTTTGGCCGCCCTCGCGGAGGCCAGGGCGAAGCCCGATGCGGCCGTGAGCGCTATGTTGAAGAGATTTTCACTGCGATTAGCAGGCCTGGCGGCGACCTACTCTCCCACACCTTAAGATGCAGTACCATTGGCGCTGGGGAGTTTCACGGCCGAGTTCGGGATGGGATCGGGTGGGGGCTCCCCGCTGGGGCCACCAGGCCGGCGAAGCGCAGTTTTGTCGTGAACTGGTCTATTTCAGATAAGCATTGATTAATGAGAGCGATCAAGCCGAACGAGCTATTAGTAAAGCTAAGCTTCATGTGTTGCCACACTTCCACACGCTTCCTATCGACGTGGTGGTCTTCCACGGCTCTTCAGGGAGAGCTGGTTTTGAGGTGGGTTTCCCGCTTAGATGCTTTCAGCGGTTATCCCTTCCGTACATAGCTACCCTGCAATGCGGCTGGCGCCACAACAGGTCCACCAGAGGTACGTCCATCCCGGTCCTCTCGTACTAGGGACAGATCCTCTCAATTCTCCTACACCCACGGCAGATAGGGACCGAACTGTCTCGCGACGTTCTGAACCCAACTCACGTACCACTTTAATTGGCGAACAGCCAAACCCTTGGGACCTGCTCCAGCCCCAGGATGTGATGAGTCGACATCGAGGTGCCAAACAATGCCGTCGATATGGACTCTTGGGCATCATCAGCCTGTTATCCCCGGCGTACCTTTTATCCGTTGAGCGATGGCCCTTCCACGAGGGACCACCGGATCACTATGGCCGACTTTCGTCTCTGCTCGACTTGTCAGTCTCGCAGTCAGGCAGGCTTATGCCATTGCACTCAACGAGCGATTTCCGACCGCTCTGAGCCCACCTTCGCGCGCCTCCGTTACCATTTGGGAGGCGACCGCCCCAGTCAAACTACCCGCCACACACGGTCCCGGATATTGTTGTACCGCGGTTAGATATCCATGACGACAAGGGTGGTATTTCAAGGGTGACTCCACCTCAGCTGGCGCCAAGGCTTCAACGTCTACCACCTATCCTACACATGTCGTGACGAATACCAGTGTGAAGCTGTAGTAAAGGTGCACGGGGTCTTTCCGTCTGACCGCAGGAACCCCGCATCTTCACGGGGAATTCAATTTCACTGAGTCTATGCTGGAGACAGCGGGGAAGTCGTTACGCCATTCGTGCAGGTCGGAACTTACCCGACAAGGAATTTCGCTACCTTAGGACCGTTATAGTTACGGCCGCCGTTTACTGGGGCTTCAATTCGGTGCTTGCACACCTCCTCTTAACCTTCCAGCACCGGGCAGGCGTCAGACCCTATACGTCGCCTTGCGGCTTCGCAGAGCCCTGTGTTTTTGATAAACAGTCGCCACCCCCTGGTCTGTGCCACCCCAATCCGGTTGCCCGAACTGAGGTCTCCCTTCTCGCGAACTTACGGGAGCATTTTGCCGAGTTCCTTCAGCATAGTTCTCTCAAGCGCCTTGGTATGCTCTACCAGTCCACCTGTGTCGGTTTCGGGTACGGTTTATACGTGGGAGCTATTTCCTGGAACACCTTCGCTGCATCCCCAATCCAATAAGGAGATACAACACACGGCATCCGTCACTACCCACAAGCTGCAGAATATTAACTGCATTCCCATCGACTACGCCTTTCGGCCTCGCCTTAGGGGCCGGCTAACCCTGCGCCGATTAGCGTTGCGCAGGAACCCTTGGACTTTCGGCGAGCGGGTCTCTCACCCGCTTTATCGTTACTCATGTCAGCATTCGCACTTCTGATATCTCCAGGACCCCTCACGGGTATCCCTTCGCAGACTTACAGAACGCTCCGCTACCGCGTGCTTACGCACACCCGCAGTTTCGGTGTATGGCTTGAGCCCCGGTACATTTTCGGCGCGGGACCCCTTATTTAGACCAGTGAGCTGTTACGCTTTCTTTAAATGATGGCTGCTTCTAAGCCAACATCCTGGTTGTTTTGGGAGTCCTACATCCTTTCCCACTTAGCCATAACTTAGGGACCTTAACTGGCGGTCAGGGTTGTTTCCCTCTCCACAATGGACGTTAGCACCCACTGTGTGTCTGCCGGATAGTACTTCTCGGTATTCGGAGTTTGGTTAGGATCAGTAAGGCGGTAAGCCCCCATAGCCCATCCAGTGCTCTACCCCCGAGAGTATTCATCC